>JADGER010000029.1 GCA_016744315.1 Sulfurovaceae bacterium | reverse complement strand
ACGGAATCCACCTTTCATCATTTTTTGGGCTGCATAACCCTCCATAACTGTATATTGACCAGATGCAAATACTGCTACACCTTCAGGACCACTTGCTTTAAGTGCTTTTTTGATATGGACTTCCATCTCATCAAAAGCTCTTTTCCAGCTAATAGGTTTGAATTGACCTTTTTTGTCAAACTCACCCTTATCATTCATTCTTAGAAGTGGTGTTTTGAGTCTATCTGCACCATACATAATCTTGGCATTAAAATACCCTTTAATACAATTTAAACCTCTATTTACAGGTGCTGCTGGGTCACCTTTTACTGCAACAATTTTACCCTCTTTTGTTGCAAGCATAATTCCGCATCCAGTACCACAGAAACGACACGCTGCCTTGTCCCATCTCCAGTCCGATTCTGCTTTAGCTGCTGCTGCTTTTGCTTCTTGTGGAATAGAAATCCCTACTGCACCTGCTGCTGCTACCGCTGCTGAATTTTTCAAAAAGTCTCGTCTAGTCACTGACATATAGCCTCCTTTTGTTTTTGTATTTATTCTCATATACAAGTCACTTATAACTTATCTATTTTATAAATATACTCAAATATCATATCATTATCACTATTGTTATAAGTTGATTTAGGTCAACTTCTTAGTAAAAACATTAAGTTTTAATTAAGAGTATTTTACTCTTATTAGCTATTTATACCCAATAAAGTGATAGTTCTATGATTATTTACTAACTTCAAGATAATTTTAGATAAGCAGAAGCTATGTTATAATCCCCAAACTATTTGTAAGGAGTTATACAAAATGATAAATGCATCTTTATTATCACTACTATTTTCTACCTCTCTTTGGATTACTAATACCGTAGCAGATACTACTATAGAAAACCTAGCTATTGCCCAAACACCAAAAACTGTTATGCTCACTGTATATAACAATAATCTTGCGATGATCCATGAAACAAGAACAGCTACTATTAACAAAGCAGGAAAAGTCAAACTTATGTATCCAGGGATTCCAAGCTCTATTGATACGAGTTCTGTTATTGCCTCATTTGAGCAAGAAGCCAAGCTATTTTCACAAAACTATTCATTTGATATAATTAGCTATGAATCATTACTCAATCATCATATTGGCAAAAGAGTACTCTATACAGAAAAAGATGATTCTGTAGAGATTAAAGAGGGCATACTCCTTTCTACTTCACCATTACTTATTCAAGAAAAAAATTATGGTGCTATTTATATACCAAATCAACTCTTTTTCCCTAATATTCCCAAAGATATGGCAGTAAAACCCTCACTTTTTTGGAATATACAAACAGATGCCAAAAAGCTAGATATAGATTTAAAGTATCTTACAAGAGATATGAGTTGGAAGAGTGATTATACTCTGAATATTATAGATGATACAAAACTAAATCTCAATGCATGGATAACAATTACCAACAATTCGGGAGCTACTTATACTGACGCAGATATAACAGTACTTGCAGGAGAAGTAAAACAAGCCTCATCAATACCAAAAACACAAAGCTATGCAAGAAAAAGACTTAGATCAGCACCTGAAAATATTAAAAACGAATCTTTTTCTGGCTATCATATTTATAAAATCCCATTCAAGGAAACCATCAAAAATAGAGAAAAAAAACAAATATCTTTTATACAAAAAGAAGATATATCTTATGATAGATATGCCATAAATTCCCAAGCATTTAGTTTTTCTAATTTTGGAAAACGAGAACTCAGTTTTGACCAAACTATAGAATTTATTAATAGTCAAAAAAATAACCTTGGTATCCCTCTACCAAAAGGAACAATACGAGTCTACCAAGAAGACAAAAGTAAAATATCTCGTTTTATAGGTTCTGAAAATATTAGTAATATACCACAAGATGAAAAAGTCAAAATTGTTATAGGTAAACATTTTGATATAGTAGCAACTGAAAAAATTATAGACTTCAAAGAGACCAAAAGAGAAAAACACATAAGTTATAAAGTAAGCATTAATAACCGCTCTAACAAAGATGCCATTATTAAACTCAAAAGAAATGTCCCAAAAAATAGAGGCAAAATCATAATCAAAGATAGTTGTAAAACAGAATGTAACAAAGAAAACCTCACAGCCTTTTCTACCTTATACACAGTAAATATCAAAGCAAAAGAGAGCTATGATTTGAATATTACTTATGATATAAAAAAGTATTAAACTATCTTCTAAAACTTGAAAATAATGGAGCAAAAGTAGCACTTCCAAGTTCAAGTTTTAAGGTAACAACTGACCTCCAATGGTGTTAAGTTAAGCCAAAATAGTTAACTATCGGAACTGTGGCTTTAGCCTCAGCCATTAGGTGGAGCTAAAGCACCACTTCCGATAATCCTTAACTTAACGCCATTGCAACTGACCTCTATAATTCAGTTATCGAATACTAACTATGGGTATTTTTTTATGATTACCAGAGTCTAGATACTCTATATCTACTACAGAAGGTATATCTTTTAATAGTTGCGTCCAACTTTTATAATTTCCATAGTCCTTTGCTGTAATATTATACTGATCTCTAAAAAAAATACCAAAGTCTGATACATACGCCCAATAATCATTATATTTAACACAATTAATAGAGTGTTTAATTCTATTAATTAGTTTTATATCATCTAATAAAATCGTTTCTTTATTTTGATTATTTAAATTATATTCGGTATCTATTTTTTGTCCTATTTCAATAAATTTTGTACAAACATTTCTTAATATTTTATTTGTTTTTTTTTCTCCTAATCCAATAACTTGTATTTCTTGTGCTTTAATTTCAGTTATAAGAGGTATAAAATCACTATCACTAGTAGCTAATGCCATATAATTGATATTTTTACTTGAACATAAAATTTTCATTATATCCACAGTCATTTTTATATCCGTTGAGTTTTTTGATGTTGCATAAGGAGATTGATAAATGGTTTCAAGTGAATAGTCATGTATTAGCTCATTCCATTTCTTTAAACTAGGATTATTCCAATTACCATATGCTCTTCTAATAAGTATATCACCTAGTTTTGATAAATTATTTATTATCATATCAATATGTTTATAACTTATATTTTCACAATCAATAAATAAAGCTATTTTTTTCTTCATAATTTAAATCTACTTTCAATTTATTAAAATTCTATTTCATCTCTATAATAAAATTAGCACTTAAAGAAGATGATATAAAAATATCCGAAGAAAGGTCAGACCTCTCAAATCTAAGCAATATCCATAAGCATCTGCTCGAATGCTTTTTCAAAGGCTAGTAGACCTTCGTTTATTAGCTGAGTGTAGACTCTTTGCATCTCTATATCATTTTTTTCTAAAGTATCAAAATACTCTTCTATCTCTTTTGGGTCAATAGGTAGCTTTGCAGTAGTTGAGGGGTCTTTGATATACTCTTCTATTGTAGCTAATGGAGCAGTATTCACAGAGTGAGGGGCTAAAAGCTCTTTGATATAGTAATCTCCAGCCAACGCATCACCTTTGACTCCTGTACTTGCAAAGAGTGTACGGATATTTTTTTGCTTGCTATCTTCTACCATCGCATATATCTTGGCTGCATTCATAATACCTGTGCGAGAAGGTTCTAAGCCTTTTTCTTTGAGCTTGTTATCTAGCAGTCTATCAAAACGGCTTACAAACACAGAAATAACAGCTTGGGCTTTGAGTCCTACGCCTTTGGAGAGTTCATCTAATCCTCGACTCATAGCGTCAAGACATTTTTGTGCTTGATCTGGCGAGAATATAAGTGTGGCATTTACAGAAATACCTATGCTCAAAAGTGTATACATAGCCTCATATCCTGCTTCTGTGGCTGGTATTTTTATCATTATATTTGGCTCTGCTATAGAAGCAAAGAGTCGTTTTGCTTCAGCAATAGTCGCTTGTGTATCATCTGCCAGAAATGGATCTACTTCTATACTAATATATCCATCATTTGAATCATTATAAGAGGCTCGTAATTTTTGAGATGCTGTTGTAATGTCTTCTATTGCCATTACCTCATATTTCTCTTTTGGTGATTTATCACGAAGCAAAAATAGTTGCTCTTTATATGCAGGAGAAGTAGTAATTGCTGTAGCAAAAATAGCAGGATTGCTTGTAGCACCATTGACAATACCTTTTTCTATAAGAGCTTCAAACTCTTCTTGAAGGTAACTACGCTCTACAAAATCTAACCAAAGTGAAAACCCTAAATTTCTATCAACCATATATATACTCCTTGCTAAAAAATCTGACAATCTATCCAATCATAACTACTCAATCCTAAAATATTACTGAAGCTACATAATCATCTCTAATAATTTTATGTAGAAAAGTTTAAAATATAACTACTTTAGATATAATTTCTTATGCATATATTCAAACCAAAATCAGAGTTTACTCGTAATGTTTTAACTCTTATGACAGGTACAACTATAGCTCAGGCTATTCCTATAGCTATTAGTCCTATTTTGACACGAATCTATACACCTGAAGATTTTGGTATATTTGCTCTGTATATGAGTATTGCTTCTATTTTGTCTCTTATAGCCACAGGACGCTATGAATTAGCAATAATGCTTCCCAAAAAAGATAAAGATGCTATCAATATAGTAGCACTCTCTTTGCTTATATCTTTTTTTGTAAGTTTTATAGCCTTGCTTATTGTTTCTGTTTTTAATACGCAAATCACTTCTCTTTTGGGAAACCCTGAGATATCTTCTTGGCTCTATTTTATTCCTCTTACGGTTTTATTTACAGGTATCTATCAAAGTTTTAATTATTGGAGTAATCGGAAAAAAGAGTATAAAAGATTGGCTACAAGTAAAGTTATTCAAAGTACCACAACAGCCACAACTAATCTTAGCATGGGCTTTGCTGGATTAGGGAGTAGTGGGCTTGTTTTGGCAAGTGTTTTGGGGCAAGGAGTAGTGGCATCTTTTTTGGCTCAAAGGGTATACAGCAAAGATAAATATACAATCAAAGATATAAATAAAATAAAAATATTAATTATGCTAAAACGATACAAAAAACTCCCCATAGTAAATCTACCAAATGCACTTATTGATGGCATTAGATTATCAAGTATTAGTATATTAATTGCAAAAAATTTTACTACAGCCTCGTTGGGGCAATTCTCTTTGGCATGGAAAATAGTCCAAACACCCACAGCATTAATTGGTAGTTCTCTTTCTCAAGTTTTCTTTCAAAAGATTGCCACGGCAAAAAAAGCTGATTTATATTTTATTGTGAGAAAGTTTCTTTTTAAATCCACTCTTATATCTTTTCCAATTTTTCTCTTTATTTATATTTTTGCTGAAGATATTTTTGCAATAGTATTTGGGCAAGAGTGGAGATTAGCAGGAGAGATAGCTTCCATATTATCTCCTTGGCTTTTCTTTAATTTTTTAACAGCACCTATGGCAAATGTCTTTATTGTTTTGAATAGACAAGAGATTATTTTGCTAGTCTCTCTATTTTATATGTTAATTCCAGTTATTATATTATTAACATTACATCAATTTGGTTTTATCTATGTTCTAACTTTAATTTCTCTTTCTATGAGTATAATATTATTAGTATATATAGGATTGATATTTATTTATACACAAAAGGAAAAAAATAATGGTTTATACTGATCTTACAAAAGATTATTTATCTGGCAAAAATTTTAGTAATGGAGCAAAAATTAGTTTAGATACGAGTAGTACCATAGTAAATAGAGACGATTATTTATTAAGTATTGCAAAAGGTAAAAATATTTTACATGTGGGTTTTGTTGATCATTTACCTCTTCTTGATGCCAAAATAAAAAGAGGAAATTGGCTACATAAAAAACTTATGGATGCAAGTAATATTTGTTATGGTGTAGATATAAACAAAGAAGGCATAGAGTATATTCAAGAGACCTATAAGTATGATAATTTATATGCTCTGGATATTACTCGCGATACTATACCCCAAGAGATAGTAGACACAAAGTTTGATTATATATTAATCCCTGATGTTATCGAACATATAGGAAACCCTGTAGCATTCTTGGAATCTATACAAGAGAGATTCAAAGATAATACAAAAAAGATTATACTCACCACACCCAATGCCTTTCGCTGGAATAATTTTATAAACTCTTTTAAAACTATTGAGGTAATAAATACAGACCATAGATTTTGGTTTACAGCCTTTACTCTTTCCAAAATTGTTACAGATGCTGGGTATAGTATAGATAATCTAGGATATTTTGAACATGGTAGATTAGCAAGAAGACAAATTTTTAAGAAATTTATTTTAAATACCTATCCCTCTTTTCGAGATACTTTGATTATTGAGATTAGTCTAAAATAGTGAAAAAAGTTATTTTAATAACAGCACAGTTTCCTTATCGTGGTGGTGAACAATTTTTAGAAACTGAAATTCAATACTATAAAGATATAGAGTTAACAATTCTACCAAGGGTACAAAAAGCAGAAGCTATAGAGATACCAAAAGATATTATAGTTGATAATTTTTTGATAGAAAATACTCTTACAAAAAATAAATTTATCTATTTACTAAAGTCTTTGAAATATAAACTCTTTTATAAAGAACTCTTCTCAGAGAATTTTTTAAATATCAAGAAGTTTAAAATATTTCTCTCTTCACTCTATACTTATCAAATGTATTATGAAATATTTGATAGCTATTTTAGAAAACAAAAAGAGACAAAAGATACGATAGTCTATACCTATTGGAATACTGAAGCAACTTATGCTTTGCAAAGTCTCAAAGATAAATATAACTATACACTTATCAGTAGAATACATGGTGGAGATTTATATCAAGAGAGACGAGAATTTAACTATATACCTCTCAAAAAATATTTTACAAAAAATATAGATACGCTCTATACCATTACTCAAAGTGCAAATAGTTATCTTAAAGATAGTTATGGTTTTAGTGAGGATATTTTAAAATTAAGTAGGCTTGGTGTACAAGATAGAAATATTATCACAAAAAGTAGTGCTAAAAATTCTTTGAATATTGTCTCTTGTTCTTCTCTTATAGAAGTCAAACAGGTTTCCAAAATTATTAAAAGTCTAAAAGTTATTGCTCTACAGATGAAAAATATTACCTTTACTTGGACACATATAGGAGAGGGTATTTTATATAATGATTTAGTTTTGTTTGCAAAAAAGGAATTAGATACTATAGATAATATAAAGTATACTTTTGTTGGAAATTATCCAAATGAAAAAGTGTATAAGTTCTATTTGGAAAATGAAGTAGATATTTTTATGAATGTTAGTTCATCAGAAGGTGTCCCTGTCTCAATTATGGAAGCTATGAGTTGTCATATTCCTATAATTGCTCCTGATATTGGTGGTATGAAAGATATGCTTAAGTCTGAAGAAAATGGTCTATTATTAAGTAGTAAATGTAGTATAGAAGAGATAGTTACGGCTCTTAGTAAAATAAGTTTTTTTAAAAAAGAGATAATTAGAGGAAATGCCTATAAAGTTTTTTTGGAAAAATATAATGCAGATAAAAACTATACTTTATTTGTAGAGAATATAAAAAAGGAAAATAAAACAAAAATATGAAAAGCGTAATATCTGTAGTACTTAATAATTTTACCAATGATAGCAGAGTACTCAAAGAGAGTATATCTTTGCAAAATGCAGGCTATAGAGTTACAGTAGTAGCACTGCATCAAGAAGCCCTTAAAGAACAAGAGAGAGTGCAGGATATATCTGTACATCGTATCAAACTTAAAAGTCGTAATTGGTCAAAAAATAAAATAGTTCAACTTATAAAATATTTTGAGTTTCTCTATAGAGCGGTTACAAAGTATAAAAAAAGTGATATTATCCACTGTAATGACCTCAACGCTCTGCCTGTAGGTGTAGTGATTAAAAAGTTTTATAACAAAGATGCCAAGATAGTTTATGATGCCCACGAGTATGAGACACAGATGAATGGATTAAAAGGCATTAATAAAAAACTTGTAGCTTTACTAGAAAAGAGTCTTATTGGATATGCTAATAGTGTTATTACTGTTAGTGACGCTATTGCCTGTGAGTATGTACGGCTCTACAGTATACCCAAACCTGCACTTGTACTCAATACTCCTCCCTTCAATCAAATAGAAAAAAAAGATATATTTAGAGAAGTCTTTAACATACCCCAAAATAAAACAATCTTTTTATACCAAGGAAGTCTTAGCAAAGGTCGCGGTATAGAGATAGTATTAGAAACTTTCAAAGCCTTAGATACTGTTATCGTCTTTATGGGATATGGTGTATTAGAAGAGATGATACTTATTGCCTCTAAAGAGTATTCTAATATTTACTTTCACAAAGCAGTATCTCCTAAGATTTTATTAGACTATACATCAAGTGCAGATTTTGGTATCTCTACTATTGAAGACACTTGTTTGAGCTATAGATACTCTTTACCTAATAAGATGTTTGAGTATATGATGGCTGATATACCGTTGATAGTTTCTAACCTTCCTGAGATGAAAAAGATTGTAGAAGATAACAGTATAGGTGTAGTCCTCAAAGAAAACTCAATAGAAGGTATTACCCAAGCTATAGAAGAAGCCTGTTACTTAGATAAAGAAGAGTTAGCATCCAATCTCCAAAAAGCCAAAAAAATATATAATTGGGAAAATCAAGAAAAAATACTTTTAGAGGTGTATCATGCATTATAATATTACTCATCTCACTTCTGCACACCCACGATATGATACGCGTATATATATCAAAGAGTGTGTTACTTTAGCCAAGGTAGATAACTATAGGGTTAATTTAGTAGTTGCCGATGCCTTAGGCTATGAACAAAAAGAGGGCGTAAGTATTTTTGATGTGGGGTTTATCAAAGGCAGACGCAACCGTATACTCAAAACCACAAAAAAGATTTTAACACAAGCTCTAAAGTTAGAGAGCCATATATATCATATTCATGACCCAGAACTTATACCCATAGGGCTAAAGCTCAAAAAGTTAGGAAAGATAGTTATCTTTGATGCACACGAAGATGTTCCCAAACAAATAATGGCAAAACACTATCTTGGAAGCTTTAGTAAAAAGATACTCTCTTTTGTCTATGCTAAGTATGAGATTTTTACTCTAAAAAAATTTGACTTTGTTATAGGAGCTACACCTATTATAAGAGATAAGTTTCTCTCTTATAATATACAAAGTAAAGATATTAATAACTTCCCTATACTTGATGAGTTTATAAGCTTAGAGCCAAAATTTGATACAAATACTATTTGTTATATTGGTCTCCTCTATGAAAGCAGAGGAATTGAACAGCTTGTACGGGCTATAGAAGATTTGGATATTACACTAATTATCGCTGGTAAGTTTTTTGATACAAAGTATGAAGAGCATATTAGGTCTTTAAAAGGATGGCAAAAAGTTGATTTTAGAGGATTTGTAGATAGAGATGAGGTCAAAGAGATACTCAATAGTTCTCTAGCAGGAGTTGTTACTCTGCACCCTACTCCTAGTTACAAAGAAGCCTATCCTGTAAAGATGTTTGAATATATGAGTGCCTCTATTGCTGTAGTCTCTTCAGATTTTACACTTTATAAAGAGCTTTTGGGTAATAGTGGTATTTGTGTTAATCCCCTAGATATTACACAAATAAAAGAAGCTATTGTAACACTTAGGAATAATAAAAAGCAAGCAAAACTCTATGGAAAAAATGGCAGAGAAAGAATCTTGCAAGACTATAATTGGGATATTGAAGCCCAAAAACTTTTAGAAATCTATAAAGCTGTTCTCGCTTCTAGTTAAGAGTGTGTCATTGAAAAATCACTTGATTATATCTAAAAGAGCAAAAGAATATTTTTTATAAAACTAATTTTATAATGTATAAATAGCTCTTGGTACTTATATACCGTAAAAAGCTCTGTATATACTGCTATAGCCCTATTTATAACTATTTAATCTTAGAAAATTATGCTAAAATTTATATTATGAAGCAAAAAATATTTTTCTTTTTACTGTTTTCTTTGATCCTAAGGTCTGAAGATTTTATCACTCAAGATATTATAAATAAAGCGGGCAAAAAATATGGAAAATTTGCAAAAAATCGTTTTACTTATATTAAAAATGAGATCATAGACAAAATCAAAAATAAACCCGAACGCATTAAACTTAATTTTATTAATAGTGAAATGAATAGAATTAAATATGCATCAGATATAAAGACTTATTCTAAACATGATTATTGGGCTACACCCTATGAGTTTATTGGTAGAAATAAGGGTGATTGTGAAGATTATGTAATTGCCAAATACTACTTACTTAAAGAGTTAGGCATAAGCCCAAAAAAAATGAAATTTTTGTATGTTATTTACCAAAATAGAAGCGGTCAAAAATCAAATCACATGGTGTTGGCATACATGACAAGACCTGACCCAAAAAGTAGAAATGATTATTTGATACTAGACAACACCAACCTCTTAGTCCTTCCTGCATCAAAACGAAAGAATATAGTACAAATTATTGCTATTGTAAATGGTGAAACTGGTTCTAAGTCAAAAAAATGGAAACAACTTGAAGAAGATATACAAAGGAAAAAATTATGACACTTTATAAAAAAATAACTCTTATGATAGTAATGATTACAACTTGGATGCTCGCAACTATTATGACTATCAATTATAACACATCCAAAAAATATATGGAGGATGAACTCTACAAAAGTACAGTGAATAGTCTTTTGGCAATTTCTAATAAACTCACTCAAAATAAAGTAGAAAAGAGTTATATACAAAGTGTTATTGATTCAGAGTTTGATAGTGGGTACTACCAAACAATAGAATTTGTATCTAATGATAATAACTGGACTTATAAACAATCCTATAAAGATGAGTACGAAGATATACCTCAATGGTTTGTACAGTTTATGAATATTAAACCCAAGATGATTAGTAAAGATATTTTTGTAGACTGGTATATGGTTGGGGAACTCTCTTTACAGGTTGAATTAAGTACACTCTATCAAACACTCTACAAAACTTTTATACAATTAATTTTTATTTTTATTTTTATTTTTATACTCTCATCTTTAGTCTTTGGTATTTTATTGAAAATTATATTAAGACCACTTATAGATATACAAAAACAAGCCGATGCTATTGCACATCATAAATATATTATCCAAAAAAATATCCCAAAAACGGTAGAATTACGAGATGTTGTACTCTCTATGAATACTATGGTACAAAAAATTGAATTTATGTTTACTAGTGTTAATAATCAACTCAGAGAACAAAAAACAAGTACTTATACAGACTCTCTTACCAAACTTAAAAGTCGAGAATATCTTATCGATAAACTCCCTGAATATCTTAAATTAGATGCTGAAGTCAGTATGGGTGTGAATATTATGATTAGTATTAGTGGTATGATAGAGATAAATAAACATGTAGGGAGAAAAAAAGCAGATCAACTCTATATAGAAATAGCTGATCTCTTTAGAGATGAGATGAAAGAGTTTAATGATATTATCATTGCACGAATGAATGGAACTGAGTTTGATATATTTTTACCTAACTACTCTATAGATACTATTAAAGAAAAAATTATATCAATCAAAACAAGAGCTAATCAAATTATGGAAAACTATGATACAAATAGTTCTGTTTTATATCTCTCTTTGGGTGTATGTGAATATAGCCATACACAAACTATAAATGAACTGCTTTCCCTCACAGACCATGCACTACAAAAAGCAAAAAATAATTATTCACATATCTATTATCAAACACTCACTAGTAAGTTTCAACTCAAAGGAAAAGATCAATGGAGAAAGATTTTTAATCAATCTTTAGAAAAAGAATCTTTCTCTTTTATTGTCTGTGATGTTATAAATACACAAACTCTAACACATTATCATAGTATTATAAATATAGTAATGGAGACCCAAGAGAAAAAATATATGTATGAAGAATTTATGCCTTTTGCTATAGAACTTGGATTTAGTTCCAAAATATATACACAAATTATATCCAAAATATTAATTGATAAAGAAGATGAGTTAGCTTCTACAAATGTACTAAGGCTTCCCTATGATTATTTATATACAAAAAGCTCTTATGAAAATATAAAAAAATTATGTTTGCTCTTTTCATACAATAATCAGCACTCACTCACACTAGAAATATCAGATAAGTTTATTAGAAAAAATCCTATATTAGTAGAAGCATACAAAAGCTTACTTGATACACATAATATCTCTTTAGGTATTTTTGAATTTATAGGTGAAGGAGAAAATTTTGATTATCTTAGAAAACTTAATCCTGATTATATCAAAATGAATGCCTCTTTTTTACTCTTGAGAACACCTCAAGAACTTCTCTCTTTGCAAACACTTATGAAGACACTAAATATTATTCCTATTGCCACAGAAGTAGAAGATGAAAATACATCTAATAGTCTAAAAGCACGAGATATATATACTATGCAAGGGGCACACATAGGTTTAGCACATCACTAAGAAAGCTTCTAACTTTCGCTATAATTATTTAAATACTAAGGAGAAGAGATGAATACAACATTTGATATGTTTTTGGAGACAGAAGTTCCTGAAGATGAATTAATTATTTCTCGTACAGATTTAAGTGGAAATATAATTTATGTTAATGAAACTTTTGCAGATATTTCTGGATATGAACCTGAAGAACTCATAGGAAAACCCCATAATATTATAAGACATCCAGATATGCCTCAATCAGTTTTTGCTAATTTATGGGCTACACTCCAAAGAGGAGAAACTTGGGAAGGGTATGTTAAAAATATTCGCAAAGATCATGGCTATTATTGGGTTTTTGCAAGAGTTTCAAGACTAGTCAAAGATGGTAAAACTGTAGAATATAAATCTGTACGAGAGCCAATCTCTACAGCAAAAAAAATACAAATGCAAAATATATATGATGCACAACGAAAAAAAGAAGAGGGAATAAGTAGAGTTGTTCTCTATGTCCAAAATGACAAACTCACTAAGCTCAAAGAGTTTGAAGCATAAGACACTATGTACCCAAAATTAATTTGGGTACATAATTTTTAGTGATCTGCGTCTAGGTTAAAGACTTTTGATCCTACATAGTACATGGCAATACAAAGTCCAACACCACCTAAAGAAATCATAATTTCTGTAGCTGATGGAAAATAATGTATCCACTCAGGGACTAATTGATATTCTCTAATCTTCATCATTTGAAGAGGTTTTAACTGTGTATCATGAACTAGGTTATATCTCATAAAGAAAATACCAACCATACCAGCCAAAGAAACCCATACAAGCAATACATGTGACTTACCATAGTCTTTGAGGATTACGATAAGTGGAATAAGCATAGCAAGTATTACTTCTGCCCAAAATGTCCAAGAACCCAAAATATGTAAGGCTACATCTGCACGGTTTGGCATACCACCATAAATATCTGTAAGCATTTTCCAAGTTACAAAGAAAATAAGAATAGATAAAAGTAGTGCTTGTATTTTAGCTAATCCTGTAAGCATTGTTTTAACTGCTTCAGGAAATACATTTTTGTATCGAATACCCATAATAATAAATGCTATAAAAATACCCGTGATAAATGCTGTTAAAATAAAATATGTTGGATAAAAAACACCATTAGAAATAGGTCTCGCATTCAAAAATCCAAAAACTGAACCAAGGTTAGAGTGTGCAGCAAGACCCACAAGAAGTCCTGATAAACCAAATATTTTTGCCATTTTCATATCATTTTTGAGTAAGAAAACAAACTCTATAATCATAAATGTCAAATAGATACCATAAAGTGTACCCATCCACCAAATAGCCGAAGTAAGCCCTGGAGAGAGAACATTGTATATAAGCATAGTAACAGGATGCCCTATCTCAAAAGCGATAACTGCAAACCCTGCTAGGATAGTGACAATAGAGCCGAAAATAGCCCGTTTAGCAATAAGCTCATAATCTTTGAATCCAAAAACATCTCCTAATGAACCAACGATACATAAACCGGTTGAACTAACAACAAAGAAGATATACACAGCAATAAGCAATCCCCATGGATGCTCTCTAGTTACATTGTATGCATGGTGTCCTTGGCTTAGATATATTGCAACACCCACTACAAACATTGCGATAAAAGCTAATGTAAGTACTGCAATAAAATTATTTCTAGGTGTTTTCTCAAAGTCTCGCAAATCTTTGATACTTACTTTATTCACAGGAATAGTAAAGACAAATTCTTTTGCTTTAGCTATAAAGCTTTGTTCTTGTACAGCCTCGGCTGTTTTAGTAGTTTCACTCATTGCAGACTCCTTATGTTAGATAGTATAATTTTGGTTTAGTTCCTAGGTGAGCTTTGAGTGAAAAGTGTTCTCTGGTTCTTAGTAGTTCACTAATTTCACTCTCTGGATCATCAAGGTCACCAAAAGTACGCACTTTTGTAGGACAAGTATTTTGACAAGCTGTAGTTGTATCACCACGAGATAATCTAGTATCACTACAAAAATTACACTTATCTACAGTCATAGTTCTATCATCCACATATCGAGCATCATAAGGACAAGCATTCATACAATAACTACATAAAATACACTTATCAGGGTCTACTCGTACAACATCATTTTCATCATAATAAGTCGCATTTGTAGGACATACTGATTGGCATGGTGCATCTTCACACTGTTGGCACTGACTAGGCATAAATGTAGCCGATACTATATCAAGTAACGGCCACTCTCCATCTACATCATTAGCTCCTACCCAAATTCTATGTTTGTCTGCACCCAACAAAACACCATTTTCCTCTTTACAAGCTACTTCACACGCTTTACAGTTGATACAATTTTTGTAATCAAGAGCCATTCCATATCTAGACATCTCTATACCTTCCTTATTTCTACATTGGTTTCATGCATTGAAGATGCACCATATACAGGTTCAATAATATCTTCGATAACTGCATTATCATTTCCACCATTTTTGTATGCCCAAGTTAGCTCTTCACTCTCTTCACCAAACCCATGCACAAAGAAGACAGTATTTGGACCTATTTTTTCTGTTGGATAGGCTCTGAGTGTTGTTTTTCCTACTTTACTAGAAACTTCTATCATATCTCCAAACTCTATATTTCTCTTTTTTGCTACTCTTCTATTGATCCATATATAGTTTTCATTCATCAGGTCTCGCAACACAATATTATTTGCTGTTCCACTTTGAGTAAACTGAGCATGTCTTCCTGTAAGAAGTCTAAATTTCCCATCAGGAACGGTAAAGAGATACTGTTCATGCCATTTTGGCATAGGATCAACACCTTTTTTTGCAAGATTCGGTAGATAACATTCTACTTTATTGGTATTAGTTTTTGCTCGTCCACCATTCACAGTATATGATTTATGTTTTTCAGGATAGTATTGATGCTCATTTTCTGATAACTTTTTAAAGTACTTGTCCATATTAGGATAAAATACTCCATTGTCTCTCAGTGATTTGACTGCTTCTTTTCCATAAATATCTTGAACCATCTGTTGATTAATATACTCTTGAGAGTGTTCAAATGGCTTATGAAGATTAAACTCTTCATAAACTTCTGCTTCTCTCTCTTTGGCTGTTTTACCATTGAGATTCGCTAATTCATCTCGAATATCTGCATCATATTTTTTACTTATATGAAAAAGTGGTCTTGAAATCTTTTGTGTTAATCCACCCATAATTTCAATCACAGGCTTTGTATCAAACATAGGTTCTAGTACTTTGTTTCGTTGTGCAATAGAAGGCTGACTTCCACCAAAAGTTTTCACAGGATCTGTTCGTTCAAGATAGTGACACTCAGGAAGGACAACATCTGCATACATAACAGAATCACTTGGCATAGTATCAATAGCTACTACTAACTCCATTTTTTTAAACATTTCTGCGGTTTTAGCAATATTTGGCATATTCATCATAGGATTATGTTTATAGATAAACATCCCACGAACATTATATGGCATTTTATTTTCAAGGTATCGGTTACGCCAACCAACCCATGATCCACCACCACTTACAACAGCACAATCAGAATATCCTACCTGTCCTTTGGTTCTTTCTACTTTGTTGACAGCTCTTGCTTTGGCTCTATCATAAATAGGTTCTAATCCTTCATGTGAATCAAGTTTGAGTTTTTTCCCAAATACTAAACCACCTTTAGTATCAATTCCTCCACTTAATCCTTGGAATATTGCCATGGCTCTACGAAGTTGGAAATCATTATTAGCAAATGTACTTCTTCTTCCTGGATAGTAGATAGCTTTTGGAGCGTGAGCCATAAAATCTCTAGCAATTTGATAAATATCTTTTGCTTTTATACCTGTGATTTTTTCTGCCCACTCTGGAGTATACTTATTATCAAGAATATTAACTTTATATTTGTCAAAACCATTTACATGATTTGCTACATACTCTTTATTATATAATTCTTCTTGGATAACTACAAAAGTCAATGCTAAAACAAATGCCAAGTCAGTCCCTGGATTAATCGCAAGCCACTTATCTGCTTTTGCTGCTGTATTAGTAAAGCGAGGATCTATACAAATAAGCTTTGCACCTCTACCTTTTGTTCTTTTGAATATATCCATAGTATCAGGAGTAACAATAGCTTCTGCTCTATTTGCTCCTGCCATAATAATATACTCAGCATTTTCTAAATCAGATTCTGGGTATCCACCAAGTGTAACACCATATCCTGATACAACTGTTTGCAAACATAAAGAAGCATGGTTGAGCCAGTTAGAAGAACCAAAAGCAGAATAGAATGTTTTGAAAGTATGTTCTGCCATACCTTCACCAGCACAAAAAAGAAATGCAGATCGGTTATCTTTTTCTTCTTCAAGAATTTTTGCCATACCTGTAAATTTATCTGTACCATTCAAAATAGCATCATACGCCTCAGCCCAAGTTGCTTTTTTAAATTTCCCTTCGCCTTTTTCACCAACTCTAATCATAGGTGATTTCAAACGGTCTGGATCATATAATGCTTGTATCCCTGCATTTCCTCTAGGACAAAGCATATTTTTTGATTTTGGAAAGAGTGGATTTGGGTTAAGTTTGGTTACTACACCATCTTCAACTCGTGCAAGTGCTGCACATTTATTTACACACATTTCACATAGCGTAGCTACCTCTGTAGCTTTACCTGTTCCTGTTTTTGTAGTGATAGAGAGTTCACCTTTCTCCTCAGTATGACCTGCTAGAAGGTTGGTAACCCCCACACTAGCCCCACCAACAATACTCATAGCTACACTACCCTGAAGAAATCTTCTTCTTGATACTTCCACCTGCATCAGCACTCCTTTGTAGTTAAATATAATAACTATTTTTAATAGGAGTAAAATTCTCCTATTAATAAGTTTATCTTATAGTCTATTGAAGTATCGCTTATAAATTACTTTAAATTAAATTATAATCTATAATTAACAAGATTTTATATTATGAAGAGCAACTCAATTTTTGATTTTTAAACTCTTCTGGTGTAGCTTTTGACCATCTTTCATACTCTGTATGTTCACTATAAGGTGTTTGTGCTATTTCAAATAAAGCAGTAAAAAGTTTATAGTCACCATTCTCAATACCCTCTATTGCTTCTTGTATCATATAATTTTTTAATACATATTTAGGATTTTTTTTGAGCATCTTTTCTTTTCTCTCTTCTTTGGAAAAACTATTACAATCAACTCTTTTATCATAATCATCAAGCCAATCATGCATAGGTTGATGATATAAGCAAAGCTTCAAAAGAGCTTTTCTCTCGCCTTGATAGTGGCTAAGTGTTCTAAAAAAGAGTGTATAATCAATATGTAATAGTTGTAGCATTTCTAACATATTTTTAATAAGTGCAAAATCTTTCTCTTCTATATATTCAATTCCAATTTTTAATCCCATAATACGCAAAAACTCTGTAGAGTATATTTCCCCATAAGTAGAAAGTACTTTTTCCATTTTGGCAATAGGTACAAGAGGAGAAAATGCCATCATCAAAGCTTGTAAATTCCATTGACCTATTTGTGGTTGATTTCCAAAACTATAGCGTCCATCTCTATCTGTATGATTACAAATAAAATTTGTATCATAATCATCCAAAAATGCATAAGGTCCATAATCTATACTTAATCCTGCTATAGACATATTATCTGTATTCATAACACCATGGTTAAATCCTACTGATTGCCACTGTGCTAAAAGTTTGGCAGTTTTTTCTACTATCTCAGTAAAGAGCTTCAAATAAAGATCCGTAGTATCTACAAGATGTGGATAAGACTCTGCAATAACATAGTCTATTACAGCCTCTAACTCCTCATATTTTTTCTTATTTGCAAAATATTCAAGAGTTCCAAAACGCACCCAAGAGGGAGAAACACGCAAAACCATAGAAGTCTCTTCCCAATTTTCACGGTAGACTCTTTGTTTGGATTGAATAATTGCTAATGCCCTTGTTGTAGGAATACCTAGCGTATGCATAGCTTCACTCATCAAATATTCTCTTACAGAAGAACGCACCACTGCCCTACCATCACCTTGCCGTGAATAAAGTGTTTGTCCTGCACCTTTGAGTTGTAGATGTAAATTATTATATGTTCCTATATTAATAGCTCTTCCATCACCCAACCTTGGCACAAAAAATCCAAATTGATGCCCTGCATAACACATAGCAAAATTATC
>JADGER010000028.1 GCA_016744315.1 Sulfurovaceae bacterium | reverse complement strand
CCCTACCATCGCTTGGATGATATGGAAATGGTCTTCAAACATCAATTCTGGTTTGACATCTGCATACGCTACCCAAAAGGCTTTGGAGGCATCATCACCGCCTTTGACTTTGGGGAGTTTATCGCCTGATAGTTCTATAAGGTAAGCATGAGTAATAGTGCGTCCTCTTGCAGAGCGGTGGGGGTCATCAAAGACTTCTTTTTTGCTGATACTCCCTGAGAGTACAGGTGCAGGTACTTTGATGCGAGTCTCTTCTCGTAGTTCACGAATAACGGCATCTTGAAGCTTTTCTGTGGGGTCAAGAAATCCACCAGGAAGTGCCATTAATCCTTTTCCTGGTTGTGCCTTTCGTTCGATAAGCAAAATATGCCCTGATTGCACCACTACAGCGTCAACTGTTACAAACATAGGAGCATAGGGAGATGCATCCCATGCTGATCTATATTTCTTGACAAAGTGATACTCATCTGCTACTTGCTTGTACTCTTTGGTTTGTTTGAACTTTTCTAGCTCTATAGCCACATCTGTACTCACTGCATCGATAATCTCACCACTAGCAAAATAGCTCTCTCGTATATCTGTGGCATTAATACCTCTGTAGTTCTCTACCTCCACTCGTTCCCATTGAGGAAACTCATCAAGATAAGTACTTGTGTGGTCTTTGGAGTAGCCTATAAGACCTATTTGTGGTGTTGAGGCTATCTTGGAGTGAACGAGTCCAGAGACGACAAGCTGTACTGATTTGATCCACAAGGTATTGTTGTAAGTATAATCTTGTAGAGGGGAAATAAGTATGCGTTTGTTCTCTTCATCAGAAAAATTACAACGAATCATCCGTTCTCGTTCATTAAAATCCCATGGATTACGAAGCGTGCGTGGCTGATTGGCTGAACCAATTAGTACTATGACTTTGTGTGATTGTTTAAGTGCCTGTTGGACGACGGGCTTGTGACCTGTGTGAAATGGCTGAAATCTGCCAATAAAAATAAGATAATCATATCTCATCACTAAACTCCTTAGTGTGAATTGTGTGAGTAATAATGGGTCTATCCCAATACTCTAGCATCAAAAAATCCTTTTGAGCTGTTTGTAGTATAGCATAAATTAGCTATACTCTTTGAATTATTTAAATAAATAGGAGTATATTTTATGTTTGGATTATTTGACAACAACGATGATATAACTATCAAAACCTTTTTTGGCTCTTCAGAAGAGATTATGGATAAAACGGAAGAGAGATTTAGCCCTTATGATAATACTCTTGTAACTATTGTGCCTGTCTGTACTGCCCAAGATGCATCAAGAGCTTTGGAGATAGCCAAAGAAAATACCAAAAAGGCATCCCAAGTTTCACTCTCTCAGAGAATTTTATGGCTTGAAGATGTAGCACATACATTACAAGAAGAACGAGAAGCTTATGCTCTTGCTCTTGCACAAGAAGTTGCCAAGCCTATTTCTTTTGCTAGGATTGAAGTAGATAGATGTATAGAGACTATTCGATTAACTGCTTCAGAGTTAGTCAATCTTAGAGGAGAAACCATTCCTACAGATGTTATGCCTAGTGGCAAACAGACTTTAGCCTTTTATAGAAGAGAGCCTGCTGGAGTGGTGGTCTGTATTACTCCTTTTAACTTTCCTCTTAATCTTGTAGCACACAAAATAGCCCCTGCATTAGGTGCTGGAAATTGTGTAGTACTCAAACCCACCCCAGAAGCTACACGAACCTCATATATGTTAGCCAAAGCATTTATTCACTCTCCCTATGCTACCAAAGATGCTTTGAGTGTGGTCTATGGTGATGTAGAAGTGGGGTCAACTCTTGTCAAAAGTTCAATACCTCGTGTAATTAGTTTTACGGGATCTGTACCTGTCGGTAAGATTATTACCACACAGGCGGGTATCAAAAAAATAAGCCTAGAGCTTGGAGGAAATGCAGCCACTTATATAGATGAGAGTGCTAATCTCCCATTAGCTGCTGCAAGATGTGCTTTTGGTGCTTTTGTGAATAGTGGTCAGGTTTGTATCTCACTCCAAAGAATTTATGTTCATAGAGATATATATCAAGTATTTACAGACCTTATGGCTGTAGAGACACAAAAGCTCAAAGTAGGAAGTCCTTATGAGGATGATACCTTTATGAGTTCTCTTATCAATAAAGATGCTATAAGCCGTGCAAAAACTTGGATTGCTAATGCCAAGAATGAAGGTGCTAGAGTTATTGCAGGTGATAATGATATAGATGGTATTTTCTCACCTACTGTTATGGCTGATGTTACAGATGATATGGAGATAATTTGTGAAGAAGTTTTTGCACCTATTGTAAGCTTGGTATCTGTGGACTCTTATGATGAAGCTATAAACAAAATGAATAATTCACCGTATGGTTTACAATTTAGTATTTTTACTAATGATCTCTCTTTGACGCGTCGTTTTATTGAGGATGCACAATCAGGTGGTGTGGTTATCAATGATATTCCTACTTTGCGTTTTGATGTACAGCCCTATGGAGGAAGTAAACTCTCAGGAGTAGGCAGAGAAGGACCAAAATGGGCATTAGAAGAATTTACAGAGATTAAATCTATTGTAATATGCTAAAGATATTACATTTTAATCAAAATTAGTGAAGTTGAAACCTATTTTTGATATGATAAATTAAATTAATTAAAGTGAGCAAAAAAAATAATGAATACTGACATAAACCCTTCAAGCCTACTTCGTACTTCAATCTCTTTAGTACTATTGAGTTCTTTTCTTCTATCTAATGAAGCATCCCAATTGCGTGAAGTTGATCTTAATGAAAAAAACCTTTTGACATTATTTGAAAAAGAAAATGCCAAAACCAAAGCAGTTCAAAAGAAAAAAGAAGCAGAGAAAGAAGTAGCAGCACCCAAGGCTGAAACTAATCAATCTGCCTAATAATTTATCTCTCCATCTACATACAACCAAACTCCTGATTCTAATAGAAAACGACTTTTTTCTATTAGGTCACCACTAGACAGCTTTGCTCTAAAAGTTACAAATGCCTCATGTGTACCATCTATAAATTCCAATATTTCCAAACCTAAAAAATCAGTTTGAGTAGAAAATGTCTCTACAGACTCTTTCCATTGTTTTGTATCAAGAGTATAATCACTATTATCTGGGTGTGTTGTTTTGATAATATAAAGGCTCTCATTAGTAGCAAAAGCACTATATCGTGACTTCATAAGCAAGAGTGCATTTTTGGGACGCATTCCTTTATGATAAAGACTACAGCATTTTTTGTACTTATTTCCACTACCACAAGGGCAAGGAAGATTGGGTGAAAATTTAGCCATAGTGTAATACCTTTAATATAAATTTGTATGTTTAGTACTATTACCTTCTTGAGCTATTGGCTTACTAATAAAACTCTCAGGTGAACCCATAGCAATCTCTTTGGGTTCTTCTTTTGGTTCTTCTTTGGCAATCTCTTCTATTGTAACACTCTCGTCTATGCCAATAAGCGGTCTATCAATATACATTGAGTTATTTCGTTCACTTGGAACTGGCTCTTGTATTTCTTGTATAACTATAGGTTCTTCTATCTCTTCTACTTTTACGATAGGCAAAGGCTTAGGTGCTACAGCCACTATTTTAAAAGGTTTTTTGTACTTTTTTTGAGGAATAACTCGTTTGCAGATAACAACTCTTTTTTTGTAATAGGCTTTCCTAAGACTTGTAGTAATAATGCGTTTTTTTCTACTGCTTGCATGTCTAAAGCGATTTTTACCAATGTAGATACCCACATGGTTTATCTTGCCTCTACTATATTTGCGTGTATCAAAAAAGATTAAATCACCATAACGGAGTTGGCTGATAGGGATAGTTTTACCATATCTTGCCTGTTCTATAGCTCTACGAGGAAGCCATAAATTCATACTTCCATAATTGTAATAAACAAAACCAGAACAATCAAAAGAGTGTGGTCCTTCTTCTGCCCATCTATACCGCTTATTATTTGATTCACGAAGCATAGAAGAAAGAGCTTTTTTGCTTGGAGTCTGAAACTTCACTGTAGGTTTACGCAAGGTATAATCATACTGCGAACATGCCCCAAATACAAAGAGCATCCCCAAAAATACTAATAGGTATCTTATTTTACTCAATATGCTTTCTCCTACCTTGGAATCTTCTTAGGTACAACCATTCCAGGTTGCCATGGGGTTGTATGTGCTACTGTGGTCGTTTTGGCTCGATTAACTTTGCTATGAGTAGTCATAAAAATCTCTCTTTCATCTTCACTCAAATAACGCCGACAAAGCTTCATTCTTTTCAGGTATATTGGCTCATCTTTAAAGTTTGTATAAGTAACTTTGCGGTTTTTACTACTCGCATGTGCAAACCACCCTTTACTCAAATAAATACCCACATGGTTAATATATTTACTTCTTTTATTCGTAGATCCAAAAAATATTAAATCACCATATTTAAGTCCATGTCTAGGTATCAACTGCCCTACTTTGGCTTGTTCACGAGCTACACGAGGTAAATTCACACCCATTTGACCATAAATATTATAAGTCAAGCCAGAACAATCAAAAGCATAGGGGCCTTCTTCTGCCCATACATAAGGTTTATCAAGATGCTCTTTAAGAAACTTCTCAATATTCTTTCTTTTGGGTTTACATGTTACCTTGGGTGCGATAACATCATAATTAGGATAGCTATAATCCTTAGCACAGCCTGATAAAAAAAGCACTACTAGTATTGAAAATACAAGGTATAATTTAGTCATAATTTCCCCTTAGAGTATATTAATAAATTATACAAGTATAACACAGTACCGTTAACCCTTTACAAAATGATATATATACTCTTGATTTCCCGATCTACCGACTACTTTTGATGCTTCTTCGTGTTGTAAGTCCCATCCTAGATCTTTACAATGTAACGCAAACATCTCTTTTTTTCGCTCTATCGCGTCAAGGTCTATCACCACCCCTTTACTATCTCGTCTTATATCTTTCCCCACTTCAAATTGTGGTTTATAGAGTATGATAATATCTGTCCCACTCTTGGAGAGTCGCTGTATATCATCTATTATCTGCAAAATAGAAATAAACGACACATCACAACTCAGCACCTCAAAAGGCTCTGGGTTTTGATAATTACGAATATCCATCTCTTCAAGTACAGTTACTTTTTTATTAGATCTCAATGAAATATGAAGCTGATTTTTGCCTACATCTACACAATCTAAACTGCGAACACCATTTTCCAAAAGTATCTGAGCAAATCCACCTGTACTAGACCCAATATCCAAAGCTCTTTTACTTTGCATATCTATCGTGTGACTAGCCAAAAATAGTTCTAATTTTCGTGCTGCTCTACTAACATAAAATTTTTCATCTTCTACAGCTAAATCACTATGTGTTGTCATTTTAAATGACGCTTTTATAACTCTGTTATCTACTTTGACTTTGCCTGCTTTAATAGCATCCAATGCACGATTACGACTCTCAAAGTAGCCATTTTCTACCAAATATTTATCTATTCTCACCAATTTCCTTTGTGTCCCATAAAACTAAAAGCTAATTGTACCACAAAGTAATTTTCTTAAGATTTAATGCTTCATAACAGATATACCCTGATGCTATACTTGGGCTAAAACCACCTGCTATCACCCATTGACCTACAAAATATAAATTATCTACTCTTTTAGATTTGGCTTGTGGCATTTTTAAAAACTGCTTGGGTGTTGGTTTGAATCCATACGCTGTAGCATTGGGGGTTTTGATATAGCTCTGGACAGTTTTTGCTGTACCTGTTTCTATATACTCTATAAGCTTAGATATATTTGGATAATGTGAATCTAACTTTTTGACTATAGAGGCTTCAAGTGCAAGCTTTTTTGCTCTGTACTCTTCTGCTGACAACCCTTTCCACTCATCAAGTGAGTCAGACATACAAACAGCTCCAAATGATTTGTGAGGATCTTGGGTAAGTCCTGCATCTATCTGAGAATAGTCCACAAAGACAAATCCTCTCTCCTTTATATCCATTTTTTTCATACTATTGAATCCCTCCACACTCTCTATATCATCATAATAGAAGTTAGAGTATGCTCCTTTTCCATAAACTTCTTTGATATTTTTAGAAAATCCAATATATGTAGTTAGCAAGGAGTTGGCTATCTCTTTTGTCTCTTGGTATGGAATATCAAAGAGTGCATAAGTATCACTAGGTGAGAGATTGGAGATGATAGTATCTGCTTTGATGCTAATAGACTCTTTTTTGTATTGATAAGTAACACTATTTGCTGTACAAGCAGTAACATTTGCTTTGGTGATAACAGAGCCACCATTCTTTGTGATAACAGTCGCAAGATAGTCACTCAAACGACCACTGCCACCTTTGATAAAGTACCCTCCCCCTTTATAATAAGAGTATTGAGCCACACAATGAAGTAAAAAGCTGAGTGTATCTGGAGTATCATCGTAGTATTGTACATTTGCATTGAGTATAAGTTTGAGCTCTTCATCTTCAAATAAATTTGCAAAAACATCTGTCACTGTCTGCTCTCTATAGCGAATGATAGAGGTGATGATGAATGGAAAAATAAGATAATCATACCATTTTAATGCCCCTATCTTTTCAAAAGTATCAGATACCTGTTTAAGGATATGAAAATATTTTATAATTCCTACTTCTTCTTTGGGAAACTTCTCTATCAATGCTTTTTGGGCTTCTTCTACACCATCAGGCATCACAAAAGCACCATTTTTTGTAGTCACTCTAAAAAACTCTGGGGCTTTGAGCATTTCTACATGTTTATAAACATCAAGCCTATTAAATATCTTTTTTATTTTGGGATTGGTATAGACTCCATCCATTTCATGTAGTCCTACTTCACAAGTGAAACCTTTTCGCTTAAAAGTAGTAGCACAGCCACCTACTATATTATGCTGTTCAAGCAGTGTCACAGCATATCCATCTTGAGCCAAAAGAGCAGCAGCAGTCAATCCACCCAATCCTCCACCAATAATAACTATAGTTTTCATATCAATACCTCACTTTTATCTGTTTTGTTTGATTTGTTTGCAATCGAAAGCTACACTGTTCAAAAGATGGTCGAGAGAGAATTCCTTGAACATTGTTTGAAAAGCCATGTCCTTCTTCAGGTAATCCAAAAAAGTTTTTATCTAACTTGCCATTGTTATTTTCATCATGAAACAAAGCAATAGAATACTTGCCTTTTGGAATATTTATAAAAGTATGACTTACCTTTGGGACTACAGCCTTGATAATCTCACCTTGGTAGAACTTCTTTACATCTGTAAAGTTTTTCTCATCTTTATAAAGACCAATAAAAAGCTGACCTTCTGATGAAACAAGCTCCTGCACCTCAACTTTGAGTTCATATCCGATGAGTAACATAGGGATAGATAGTAATAATAGATATTTCATAGTAACACCTCCGATTATTTGGAGTATTGTAGCATCTGTAGAAAAAAGAGTCATTCACATATGTTAATATTTTTTTCTTTTTTGAGTCTACTTAGATGTTGTGGTGTAATACCTAAAAATGTTGCAATATGATATTGTGGTACTTTATCAAGAAGATGGGGTGTTTCTTGTACAAATTTATCAAATCTCTGCTTTGCACTCTTAGTTTGACGATCTATGGTCATGTTATGGAGATATGAGTATGCCTCTTCTGCCATTAATCTACCAAACCTCTCCCCTTTTTTGAGTCTGCTATACAAAAATTGTACATCATCAAACGAGACTGCAATTATCTCACACTCCTCCAAAGCTTCAATATATATAGACGATGGTGATTGTCGTAAAAAACTATCATATTCTACAACAAATATATTGCTCATATGAGCTCTGCTATCATTAAAAAATATCCCCCAAGTAAAATCCTTACCATTCTCATCTATAATATAACCTCTCGCTAATCCTCTATTGATAAAGTAGAGTTCATTACATACATCACCTTGATGCAGTATAGTATCACCTTTAGCATATTGTTTGATAGAAAGTCTTGACTGAAATAGACTCCATTCTATACTATTTATAGATAAATATTGAGAAATAAATGTTTTATATTGATTGAACATAAGCTATTTTAACATGTTATTTTAAATTTGGATAGGATACAAATTAATTAAAACAAAAAATCTAAAAAACATAATCCAAATAGAGTCTAGCATCTACAAAGTCGCTTGTTACAGAGTAGGCATTGTAGCCATGGGTTTTTTGGTACTCTGGGATATTATAATCTGTCTTAAAGTTATCATAGGCAACTCTTAGTTGTAGGCTTAAGCCATCTAGTTGTGTAAAGATACCAAAGCCTGAGTCTTTGGAAAAGGCGTAACGAAGATCAAAGGTGGATTCACTTCTGTCTTGTGAGGCATCTCGCATCCATAGTTTATCTGGCATATTGTAGTTAGCATAACGAAAACGAATTACAGTACTATCTGCTATACCCAAAGTTCCCAAATCAAACTGCACGCCCATACCAAGAGAGCGAGTTCCTGCAAGTTCTGAATCTTGCACCTGAAAAGAGTTAAACATCTTAGGCGTTCCCCAACGCACAAAAAGTGTCCCTCCGTCATAAGAATTTTCATTATAGCTTACTTCATTATACGCTACAAAAAAGAGTAAACCCTCTTCTAATCTAGCCTGAGCTTTGAGACCATAAAACCATGTATCCACAGTTCCTGCTATCTCTTGCCCTATAGAATATTGTGAAGCGTACTGCCCTGCAAAAGACAAATCCATCCCCTCTGTTGGAGAGAAATTATAATCAGCATAACAATAAATAGTATTTACAAAATCTCCCACAAAATAGTTCCAAATATCCACTGTACCATCACTGTATTTGTAGCTAAGACCAAATAGAGGCATATCTTTGGAAGCTCCTGAGTAGTTTCCATAGCTATCATAATTACTAGGATTATACTCTCCTCTAATATTTGTATTTTCCCCACTTCCCACATTCACACGAGCAGAACGAATCATTCCTTGAAATGCTTCACTATTTCTATCTTTTTGTCCAGTGAGATAGCCAAAATGAAGCTTTAGCTTATCCAAGGAGCTATTTTCATAAATAATACCCTCATGTGTAAAAGGTGTCATACGAATATTAGAAAGAGAAACAAACTTATAATCAGCTATCTCTTGTCTTCCTATTTTTAAAAAGTGCTTATCCTTTTGATACTCTATAAAAGCTTCTCCTAAAACGCTATACGCATCTTGACCGCCTTTGGACTCATCAAGCCCACCCAAACCTTTGCGATCATCTGCATTATTGCCAAGAGGGTGAGAGGTGTACAAGGTAGCACCCAAAGAGAGACCAAAGAATGGAGCTGTTTGATAGCCTAAATACCCACCAAGTGCAGAGTAAGATTGAATAGCATTTGTGGGTGTAAAAGAGGGAGCATCTTGGAGTACATGGTAATTGGTATCTCTATGTTGCGTTCCATATCGGGCAAGAGCTTTGACCTCGCCATTGACAAAAGCATCTTGCAAACTCTCATTTGCAAAAAGCTGAGAACTTACAACACAAGATAAGAGTACATAAAATATTTTCATATTATGTAATTATCAAAATCCAAGCTGTTCCTATAGTAAGGAAAACTATAGTATTTACAAGTGTGACAATACCACCAATTTTGTATATCTCCCCTGCTTCTAGGTAGCCACTTCCTGCATAAATAACATTGGCAGAAGATCCTTGAGGAGTAATAATGGCATTAAAGTTTGTAGCAAACAAAAGCATAAGAGCCATAAGTTCTGCAGGTACACCAGCTTGAATAGCTACACTTAGAAAGACACTAAAGAGTGCCAACATTTGAGCCGTTTGAGAAACAAAGAAATAGTGAATAAGTACATACGAGACTACAAGTAATAGATATGCCAAAGGCCAAGCCATACCTTCTACCATAGAAGCTGCATTATCACCAACCCAGCCCATAAAACCAAATTTATTCAGATATACAGACATTGCATAGAGTATAGCAAACCAGACCAAAGTCCCTAATGCCTGCCCTTCTGCACTGAGGTCTTTGATAGTAAATATATTACTAAGCATCAAAATACCTAAACCCAAAAATGCTACGGCTGTTTTATTGATCTCTGGCACAAAAGAAGAAGCTATCCATAATCCAACCATACCAATAAAAACCACTGACATAATCCACTCATTACGACTCACTTTTCCCATTTTGTCAAGAGCATCTTGTGCAATGCGAGGTGCATTAGGAGTCTCTTTGACTTCCGGTGGATAAAACTTCATAATTACTCGTGGAAGCAAAAAATACAAAACCAACACAGGCATAATAGCAGCCATAGCCCAAGAGCCATATGTTATATTTACACCAAATTCTTTTGCCATTTTTGCCCCAGCTGGATTAGCAGCCATAGCCGTAAGCCACAAAGAAGACGAGATAGTAAGCCCTGCCATAGAAGACATCATTAGATAGGAACCAAGTTTTTTGCGTGTCCCATCTGCTACTTTGGATCCACTATCCATAGCCAAAGCATTAATAATAGGAAATAACACTCCTGATCTGGCTGTATTACTTGGAAATGCTGGAGCAATAAACATATCAGCAGCAATTACAGAATATGAAAGCCCCAAACTACTTTTACCAAATTTACGAATAATCAAAAATGCAATCCGTTTTCCTAGTCCTGACTTAATAACACCTCTTGCAATAAGGAATGCTACAATAATCAAAAGTATCCAATCTTCTGCAAATCCACTAAATGCCTCTTTTGCACTTAGCGTTCCAGTAAGAACTACTATAGAAACTGCCAAAATAGAAGAAGTAAAAATAGGCATAGCATTCAAAATTACGGCAAAGATAGCTGTAATAAAAATAGTAAAAAGATGCCAAGAAGTACTCGCAGTAAACTGCAAATCAGTAGCTGGCATTTGAGCAATAAATCGTTCTAAGTCTTGGGGGACTGGTACAAACCATAAGATAAGACCAAAAATAAGAACAACCAACTGCAAATGATGCAGTTGAAGTGTTTTGGAGGGGTGATGAGACATAGATTTCCTTTTAGGATAGATAAATTTTTAGAGAACAATGCCTTTTATCATAAAGAATATCAAAGCAGAAAGTATCGCTGCTGCGGGAACCGTAATAACCCATGCTGCAATTATCTTTTTGACGGCATCTCTTTTGACATACTGAACTTTTTCTGCACTTTTTACTTGCTTTTTCGCTTTTTTAACCTGCTCTTCTTCTTCAGAAATAAGTTTATATAAGTCTACGATTCTTTCGTAATCTTCTTGACCTTTATACTCTTTTTCTTCGAGTGCAACTTTTTCTGCGTTAAGAGCTTTAAGCTGTTTTTTCTCATCAATTAATACTTCTATATCATGTTCTATTTCATTTTTGAGTCCTGCACTATCCATATATTCACGCAAGAACCCCACACCAAAAATACCACCGACTGCAATATGTGTAGAACTTACAGGCAAACCTAGTTGAGAAGCAATAATAACAGTAATCGCCGCAGCCATTGCCACAGAGAATGCACGCATTTGATCGAGTTCTGTAATCTCACTTCCTACTGTTCGTATAAGCTTTGGTCCATAAAGAGCAAGTCCTATAGCAATACCAATAGCACCTACAGCAATAACCCATAATGGTATCTCCGCTTTGGCAGAAATTCCTCCATTAATAACAGCATCATTAATAGCAGCCAAGGGTCCAATAGCATTTGCCACATCATTAGCACCATGTGCAAAACTTAGTAACGCAGCAGCAAAAATAAGAGGCACAGTAAAGAGAGCATTTATCCCATCTCTACTATTTTCTATACTCTCTCGTCTTTTTTGGACACTTGATTTAACTACAAAGTAAACAATCAAAGCAATAATCAATCCAAAAATAGCAGCAATCATAAAAGAAGGTTTTTTATCATCAGGTAAAAATGCCAAAATAGAAACAATAGAAGGCCAGACTTTTTTGAGTCCTTTAAGTGTGAGGTAAGTTACAAATGCCCAAGCCATAATAGCTACAAAAATAGGTACCCACTTCACCGCTGACTCAATTTTATTTTCTTTGAAGATTATACTCTTTTTGATAGCAAAAAGAAAAGATGCAGCAATAATACCACCTAGTACAGGGGAAATAATCCAAGATGCAGCAATTTTACCCATAGTACCCCAAGCTACAATACTAAATCCAGCAGCTGCAATACCAGCACCCATAACACCACCAACAATAGAATGTGTAGTAGAAACAGGAGCTTTAAAATAAGTAGCAAAGTTAAGCCAAAGAGCAGCAGCTAAGAGAGCAGCCATCATAGCCCAAATAAAAGCATCTGTATTGCCACCAAAGCCAGCAATATCAATAATACCTTTTTTGATAGTCTTGACAACATCACCACCAGCAATAATCGCTCCAGCCGCCTCAAAAACAGCCGCTATAATAATAGCCCCTGTCATTGTGAGTGCTTTAGAACCTACAGCAGGTCCAACATTGTTAGCTACATCATTAGCACCAATATTCATTGCCATATAAGCACCAAAAAGTGCTGCTATTGCCAAAAATAGATTATTAGGAACACCACCTGAACTCATAAAACTATAAGTAAGTACTGCGACCATAAAAAATAGTGCCATACCTAGTCGTATAAAATCTATACTACTACCCTTGTATGCCTCTTTTTCCATCTTCTTGATTGTCTGTATTTCCATTATGATACTACTTTCATATTTTAATTTTGAAATTGTACTATAAATTACAAAAGAGAAGTATTACAAATGGACATCATTATCTACTATTTTCTATTATTTTCTAAAATGCACCATTTTAAATTTATCTCCCATAATAGTAGGAGCAATAAGTGTTTTGATTTTGTCTGCTTCACGAAGATATTTTGCCTGTGTTGTCTGCTTGGCAAAAGATTCTAATATATCTATCAAACCAAAGCGGATTAATGCCCTAGCCTGTGTTTCATACTCTACTAATTCAAATCTATTTGCTACAAAAGCATCTATAACATGCTCAAAGTTTACATCATAAGTAATATCACTTTTTTGAAATGCCTCACCTAAAATAAGTGCTTCATCAAACAAAGGAAAAGTTTCGTGATTTTTGTAAACTCTAATTGAAAAATCATTTCGTACATACTTTTCACCATAATCAAAAGAAACAAAATCACAAGAAGGCAAATGTGTAGCCATATCCAAAGCAAAATCTTCATAGCCTGTTGCAATTTCACCTTTGACTTGTCTATATTTTTTGATACTCTCCAAAAGTCTAGTTGGAGCATCTTGCCATAAAATAGTGTTATCTTCTACGACTGCTATCTTCTCATCTTTGATTAAATCACAAGCAAAAGCATCAAATATCTCATTGGCTACCACAAAAGCATATTCTGTATCAAGTTGTTCTAGTGACTCCACAAACTCTACTGTTACCTCATCCCCAAAGCGTTCTTGAATATATTTTTTTTGGGCTTTTTGGACTTCTGGCTGTCTTTCGACTATTGCAAATCGCATACTCTGTATAAGTGTAGGGTCACAAGTGTAAAGCCATTGAATCATATCACCTATCAAATAGCCTTGATGTGCGCCTATCTCTATAAGCATTGCATCTGAAGCTATTTCACCTGATTGAATCTTTTGATACAAAAAGTTAGCAATACTCGCACCAAAAAATGCTGAAGTACTTACAGCTGTATAAAAATCCCCTGATTTACCTATGGCTTTGAAGTTTTTATAATATCCCTCTTTGCCATAAAGCCATTCGTTCATATAATCACTAAAGTACATTGTTTGCCTTGATATAAAGAGTAAGTAGTTGTAACTGTTTGTCTATAGAATGTATCTGTTGGTCTAGCCTTTTAATCATTAGGGAGTTATGAATAAGCTTACTATCATATTTTGTTTTCTCTCCTACTTGGGCTAAATTTTTTGTTACTGTATAGAGTCGTTCATAGAGCTTCTCATCTTTGCGGTCTAATGCTATTTTTTTATTAAGAATACGAAGATTATTAATAATCATCTCATACTCAATCTTCACACTCTTTTTTCTATCTATTACTTGAGTAGATGCTTCCATATAAGATAATTTACTTGACTCAATATCATCAAAAGTATTAATATTCAAAGGCATACTCACACTCACACCATAACTGCTATACTGCTCTTTTAGATTTGGATTAGGAAAAAGAGGATTAAGATCACCATCTATATATTGTGCCTGAACAGAGACTGTAGGTAAATATTGACTCATTACCATATCTGAGAGATGTTTTTTCTCTTTGGCTCTTAGCGTATCCACTTGAAGTTCTAGGTTTGATTGGAAGTAGCGTTCCTCATCTATAAGATGTAGTTTTGGAGTCTTAAAACTATCTGGGTCTTTATCACTAAGCAGAGCAAAATTATTTTTGAGCTTTTCCATCTCTATTTGTGATGCTAGTAGCTCTGTTTGATCAGCATTTCTTTTGATAATTGCTTGGTCAAGGAAACTACTATCAAGTATCCCCGCCTCATAGCTATCACTTTTGAATTTAATATCTATCTCATCACTACTAATAATAAGTTTAAGTTTTTCTTGTTGCAATCGAAGCTTTCCAATAGCAAACAAAATAGAAACAGCCGAACCTATCATTTCTCGTTTGCGAAGTTTAATATCTTTGGCATTGGCTTCTCGTAGAACATTAGAGTATTTAATAGAATGAAAAATACCACCTGATTTAAAGATTGGCTGATCCATTACAATACTGTAGGTCTCCGTGTTTATAGTACGATCAACAAACTGCGTACTATAACTTTTACGATACTGCAACTGCAAAGGATTCACCCAACTCTTACCAAGTTTATCAGATTCTAATTGATTAATCTGCTCTTGATACTTAAAAATATCTCGTTTTTGAGGAGAAAGAACCTGAGCTAACTCATCCGCATAAAGCGATGAGAAAAAAAGAGTTGTTAGAATGGGTAAAAGTAATTTTTTATTCATTGTATTTCCAGTATTATTAACGATTATCGTTAGTATATTATTCCTAACTTAAAGGTATATATTTAGGGAGAGAAATGGTAGAATATAGTTAGAAATAATAATAAGAATGGAAAAATAATAAATGACAAACCAAACCTATCAAAACCATATAATAACCCTCCAAAAATGGGCAAAAGCCTATTATGTAGATGATAATCCCATAGCAACAGATGAGGAGTATGACAAACTCTATCATCAAGTATTAGACTATGAGATAAAAAATCCTGATAAAGCTCTCGCAGACTCACCAACCAAACGCGTAGGCGGTGTGGTGCGTAATGAATTTAGCAAAGCTACACATATCAAGAGAATGTGGAGTATGGAAGATGTATTTACTACTCCTGAAGTCCAAGAGTGGATTGATAGAACAGTCAAAAATGTAGGAGAGTCTCGCTACTTTTGTGAGCCTAAATTTGATGGGGCTAGTATGAACCTACTTTATGAAAATGGGTTACTTATTCGTGCGATTACTCGTGGAGATGGAGTAATGGGTGAAGAAGTAACTGATAATGTGCGTACGATTCGTTCTGTACCCCTTAGTATAGAATATCAAGGTCTTATAGAAATTCGTGGGGAAGTAGTGATACGCAAAGATGACTTTGAAGCTATCAACAAAGAGCGATTGCGTGATGGGGAAAATCCATTTGCTAACCCACGCAACGCAGCAGCAGGAAGCCTTAGACAACTAGATTCATCCGTCACAGCCAAACGCCGTTTAGTATTTTATCCTTGGGGCTTGGGTGAAAATAGCTTAGAACAATCAGACCTCTCTGTAAAAATGGACTTTATTTATACTCAAGGATTTCTTAATCCACCTTATATTAAAAAGTGTGAGAGTATAAAAGATATAGAAGAGTTTTATCATTTTCTTATCTCCAAACGAGATGAAATACCTATGATGATGGATGGTATGGTAATTAAAGTCAATGATGTCTCACTCCAAGAAGCTCTAGGCTACACAGTCAAAGTCCCTAAGTGGATGTGTGCCTATAAGTTTCCAGCAGTAGAGAAAGTAACAAAGGTCAATGCTATCACTTTGCAAGTAGGACGCACAGGAGTTATTACACCAGTAGCAGAAGTAGAACCTGTAGAGATAGAAGGTGCTGTTATCGCTAGGGCTACGCTTCATAACTTTGATGAGATAGAGCGAAAAGGACTTATGGTAGGTGATGCAGTTATCCTTATCCGCTCAGGTGATGTAATTCCCAAGATTACAAAAGTACTAGAAGATAGACGAGATGGTTCAGAAGTAGCCATCACTCGACCTATACAATGCCCTACTTGTGACTCCCAACTCCTAGATGAAGGCACACTTATAAAGTGTCAAAACCTAGACTGTCCAGATAGAGTAGTTAACTCCATCATCCACTTTGCAAAAAAAGGGTGTATGAATATAGATGGACTTGGCTCAAAGATAGTTGAGTTGCTTGTCACAGAGAAAAAGATAAATGATATTTTGGATCTCTACTCTTTGGAGTTTTCAGATTTAGAAGGATTAGAGGGGTTCAAAGAAAAAAGAATTAACAAGCTTTTGAATGCTATAGCCCTTACAAAAGGTACACTTCTCTCCAAACTTATCACAGCCATGGGCATAGAGCATATAGGTGAAGTAGCTGCCAAACAGATAGCTCTTCAGTTTGGTTTGGAATTAATAGATGTAGATTTCGATAAGCTTGTGGCAATAGACGGTATAGGTGAAGAGATGGCAAAGTCATTTTTGGAATTTATGCGTGTAAACCATGATTTTGTATCAAAACTATTCGATAAAATCGAACCTACAGTTGAAGAAAAAATTAAAGCAGTTGAAAATCCTTTCAAAGACAAAACAGTAGTCCTCACAGGTACAATGTCTATGAGCCGTGGCATCATCAAAGGGCAATTAGAAGAGCTAGGAGCAAAGGTTAGTGGCTCTGTAAGTAAGAATACAGATTTTCTTATTTATGGTGAAGAGGCAGGGTCTAAGCTTACAAAAGCTCAAAGTTTGGGGGTGGAGAGTTTGACTGAAGAGGAGATGAAGGGGATGATAGAGTAGCTATTTTGTTTATAACAAATCTTAAAAATTACTTTATGCATACCTAAAATAGTTAATAAAAAAAATTCATAAAGTATTTAGTGAGTAGTATAGTAACTTATCTTATTATAATATAGTTTTTTTGAATAACCTTACAATAAACTATCATTCTATAATTATATAATTTAGTTAAATTATAAAGGAGTTATTATGCTAAAAAAACTGCTGATCTTTCTATTATTTATAGGAACTATTCTACATGCTACTATACCTACACAAGTTACTGTAACCAAACTTTATGTTGCTACGCTTGATAGAGCACCTGATATTGAGGGTTTAAATTATTGGGTAGATGATTCTAAATTAAGCTTAGAACAAATAGCTATAAGCTTTTTTGACCAACCTGAAACTCAAAAAAAATACCCTAAAGAGACTTCTCATAGAGATTTTGTTAAATCTATTTATGAAAATTTATTTAAAAGAATCCCTGATAATGATGGATGGGATTATTGGGAAAAAGAGTTAGATAGTCAATCTATACAGTTATCAGTTTTTATTTTGGCAGTGACTAATGGAGCATTAGATGATGATGCAAAGATTATAAAAAATAGAACTACTATAGCTCTTACTTTTGCACTATCTGGTAAATCAGATACAACAGAGGCATCTAAAATACTTGAAGATATTACCGATGAAGAAGAGAGTGTATCTAAGGCTGTAGAGGACTTCCAACTAGATAGTACAGTGATTTCTTCTACACAACAAGATCAAATAGACTCTAATTCACCCATAGATATAGTCAAAACAGAGACACCAAATGAAGAAACCACCAATGAAGATAAAAAACAAGAAGACATACCTGATGGATTGATACTCAAAGAGTCTTTTGAAAACCTCAGAGCCAATAATGGATGGCATGTAGAAAGAGGTGATGTCACAGGAGACCACGGTATAGTATGGGATACGCATCAAAATGGTTTAGAAGTAGAAAGGGGTATAGTATCTGCTACAATAGATGGAGATGTCCATGCAGAGCTAGATGCTCACCACAATGTGACTATCAGTACCCAAGTAAATCTAAAAAGTGGTTCAAACTATGAGCTAAGTTTCTATATCAAACCAAGAGGTAAACGCAATCAATCAGACCAAAAAGATACCTCTGCTATGGAGATATCTCTTGGTGACAATATAGTATCTATAGAGTCAGACAAAGATGGTAAATTGACCACAAACTTTGACAATACAAATATGACTATCATCTCAACATCAAAAGATAGTGACTGGACAGAACTAACCATAACTTACACAAATATCACCCAAGACTCCAATACCCTCACCATCAAAGGCACAGGAGCAGATGATAGCTATGGGATGTTACTAGATAATATAGAGCTGAGAGGAGAGGCATCAGACAATCAAGAAGAGTCCAACACACAACTATCAAACATCACAGATGAAGCTATATCTAGCAAAGTTCAAAGCGTAATAGATGAATTAGAAAAAATCAAAATAGAGCTTAGTGATGTAGAGTCTTATGATGGCGATAAGCTTAAACAAGAGTATGACGGAGTTAAAAAGAGATTTGATGATGTCAAGATAGCCCATTCCACTACTAACAATCACCGAAGAATCCATATTTAAATCGTACCATAGATATAAGAGATAAAGCTTCAGCTAAATCATAAGTAGTATCAAT
>JADGER010000204.1 GCA_016744315.1 Sulfurovaceae bacterium | reverse complement strand
TGCTCTTTTACAAACATATAAAAAGGAAAAAAATGTTTAGTTTTTTAAAAAATTTAAGAAAACCAGCACATGAAAAATATGGAAGAGATAACTATATATCAGATAAAAATAATTATGTAACTGATGATAATTGGATACTAGCTTTAAGTTCAGTGTTCGTAGAAACGGTTGACATATATGTAGATGAAAAAATATCTCAACATGATTTGATAGAGATATTTCCAAAAAAACCTAAATTAGAAAAAATAGATATTAGTATGATAGATGATTATTTTATGCTTACGAGTATTGAAAGTATAGAAGAACGAATACAATATTTTTATAATCTTGAAGCTAATGGATTTGAATCTGATCTTTATGCATGTATTAATCTTAAAACAGAACAAGAGATAATAGAATATGCTAAAGATGAGCATGATGAAGATAGTGATAATTATGATATGTGTATTCATATAGGAGGACATCAAGAAGAATTTGAAAAACTACACTTTCGTATAGGGTACATAGCTCAATCTATGTGGCAAATTCGTTTGGCATTGTATTTTAAAGTTATAGATGAAACTCAAGCATGGGCATATCTTAGAGATTTAGCTGATTTAGCAAGACCTAGTATGAATATATTTAAGTCTTGGGAAGATTATAATCTAAATATAAAGTATTTTAGTAAAATATATTACTATGATGAGGATGATGTGTTTCGTGATATACTCAAAGCAATACCTTGCCTAGATGATAATAAAAATAGTCATTTACATAGTATGCCTATAGATTTAGGAGTAGATAAAGCATACCCATACAATATAAAATCACATAGTCTAAAATTTGCTGAAATAACAGATATTTATGACAATGAACTTTTATTAGAACTAAGAAAACTTTTTGATACTACAGATAAAGCTCCTCTTTGGGACGCATTAAATAATCTTAACGAGATGGATAGAGAGTATTGGTATCCACTATTTTTAGGAAAATTTAATAAAAATTATTTTGATGAAGAGGATCTAATAGAACTACCTGAACTCTACCCTAATGTTTATTATGCTCATCATTTTCGTGCAGTCTATTTTATTGCTCTTGCATGGGAAGCGAGAGGTCATGGAACATCCCAAGATGTAGGTGAAGAAAATTATAATTTATTTCATGAGCGATTAAATTTAGCACTACAAGATCTTGCAAAAGCTTATGAATTAGCACCAAATGAGACAACAGTTTGGGCTGATATATATGATGTCTTATCACTTACAGGTAGTGATGATGAAACAGCAGACTTTTTTTATAATCTTATTGAAACGAAAGCGATAAATGACCCATATTGTATTAGAACAATTTCAAATTATAAACAAAAAAGATGGGGTGGAAGTCATCAAGAGAATATAGACTGGGCAAATCAAGTAATAGCTGGTTCTAATAGAGGAGATGCTTGTAGATTAATTATATTTGAAGTTGCTCTTGAGAGATATGGTTATATATGTAGTTTTGATGATAATGAGGAGAAAGCCTTAAAAATTTTCAAAGATGAAGAGCTAAAAGATGAAGTAAACCAATACTTTGATGAACTTGTAGAAAATATGGATAAAGCACCCTATAGAATAGCACAAGTATTAATATATTGGTATGTAAAGGTTAATGATATACAGAGACTTAGAATAGTAGCTCAAACAATGAAAGCTGGTTACTATAAGGTGGATACTGCTATGAATAGTGATTATTATAAATTTGCTACTAACATGTGGATGAATAGGGTTAGGTCTATATAAATAATGGTTCTCTTTAAGGCTAACCCAAGGAAATAAATCCTATTTGGGTGTTTATTTCTTTGGGGTAGCCTAATTTAGAATAGATTTTATTCCTCATAATCTAATAGTACACAATCATATTTTTGTAAAATATCTTTAGCTAATTTCTCTGCATTTTCATTCATTTCCAAGGAAATCGCAAAAGCACCTTTTTTGTCTTCCATTAAATCTTTGACTAGAGCTACACTCATCTCATTATTCTTTTTAGTAAAATATGTAAATGATTTTTCTGCTCTATCTTTCATAGGAAGGTCAAGTGAAGATACTTCTTTACAGTAGTAAGTTTGCTTTCCTCCTTCTTTATCAGTAAACTTAAACTCCTTGCCTTTACCTAGATGTGATTTAACCATGGATGTGCAACCCTGCAACATTATCAAAGTTAGACCTAAGAGTATAGTAATAATTTTTTTACGCATATTATTTTCCTTGTTATCTTTCAATTATTTTAGCATATAATCTATTAGGTGATTCTTCTTCAACCCAAATTATGCAATAGAATCCTACACCTGCCTTTTTTTCCATTTAGTGGATGTTCTCGTGATTGTTTGAAGGAGCAGTTAGATAATTACTATAAAGAGTGTAAAGATATGCAGGTTAAGAGAATTGGTAGTAATCCTAATGGGGAAACTACAAGAAATAATACTTTTTAAATTTTAAATAAACGGAGAAATAATGACAAAAGAATTTTATGAAGAATGTTATAAAAATGGAGAGTTAAGAGAATGTATGCCTATAGATTTAGGATATGTAGGTTTTGTTTTTCAAGATATTCCACAAGATGATGAAGATGAAAGAGAACGAGATGAGTTTCAAACAAGACTTTTTGCCTATGTTCCCAAAAATAATATAACAGGAGAGTTTGCATCCATAAGATGGAACGGTGTAGGTGATGCGTATATATCAGCAAAAGACCATTCATTAATAGTTTGTAATGAGGCATTTATGTTAAATGAAGCTAAATCTAAAACTGGCTGGTACGATACCCCAAACAACGAAAAAGCCCACTTAGCCAAAGGCATCAAAAATATAGATGAAGAAGTTTATGCCTATGGAATGGTACGAAGTGTATTTAAATATAAAGGCGTAAAAGAGTGGGAAAATATCACTACTAAAACTAAGCACCCAAATCTCTACTCAGGTGTAGAAACGAGTACAGAGACATTCGTAGGAGACTGGGTAGGATTTTCAGCCCTAGATGGATTTAATGCAAATGATATTTATGCAGGAGGAAACCAAGGTGATTTTTGGCACTATAACGGTCAAAAGTGGAGAAGAGTAGATTTGCCTATAAACTCAGATATATCTACCATCACTTGTGGTAAAGATGGTAAAGTATATGTAGGTTCTCGATTAGGTTCAGTAGCAGTTGGAAGAGATAATGAATGGAAAGTTATTGATAAATTTAAAGAGATAACTTATAGTTGTTGGTTTGATGATAAAGTTTACCTTTCTTCAAAAGATGGAAGAATCTATACATATCAAGAAGGTAAAAAAGAGCTAGTTGAAGCTAGCTTTAAAACAAAGTATCCTTCTTATATGCACCATCTTATTAGAGGTATTGCTTCTTGTGATGAGTGTTTGGTTATTTATACAGCTGTACAAGCTTATGCTTATGATGGTGAGATTTGGCATGAGATAATAGAGATACCATCTTTAACTAAGCATAAGTAAAAAATAGATGAGAACTATAATGTACTCACAAATTAGTACCAATAAAAGATAATTAGGGGGATATATTATGAATTATGAATGTTTATTAGTCTAACTCTTTTAAAAATTCTATAGGTATATTATCTGTTAGCCATACAGCATTTTCAGAAATATAAAATTTATATCCTAATTCATGCATTTTCTTTGCATCAATTTCTAAAATAATAACTTTGCCATGCCGTTTTCCAACAGTAGTAGCAGTTTGTATATCTGTGGATAGGTGTACATGCTGACGAGCTTGTTTTGTAAGTCCTGTTTCCATAATTGACAGTAAAAATCTTGTAGCTGTACCATGATAGAGAATTTTTGGTGGAACTACAGCCTCTAAACCTAAAT
>JADGER010000203.1 GCA_016744315.1 Sulfurovaceae bacterium | reverse complement strand
TAAATCCCCTTCTTCTATTCGTTCAAGTGCTGGACCAGAGAGTACAGGGTGTGTACAACAAGCCATAACCGAAGTTGCTCCTAGATTTTTTAATGCAGAGGCTGCTTTGACCATTGTGCCTGCGGTATCTACCATATCATCTATAAGAATAACATCTTTGCCAGCAACATCTCCGATGATATTCATCACTTCACTCTCGTTGGCTCTTTCGCGTCTTTTGTCTACTATAACCATATCGAGACCTAATTTATTGGCAAAATATCTCGCTCTAGTAACACCACCAATATCAGGAGAAGCAATTACAGGGTTTTTGAAGTTTTTATTTTTGATATAATCCATAAACAAAATAGCACCATAAAGGTTATCTACAGGAATATCAAAAAATCCTTGAATTTGAGATGCATGAAGATCAACTGTTACCATACGAGTAATACCTGAGGTTTCCATCAAGTTTGCTACAAGTTTTGCAGAAATAGGCACTCTTGGAGCTGCTTTTCTATCTTGTCTTGCATATCCATAGTAGGGAACAACAGCTGTGATAGACTTGGCTGATGAGCGTTTGAGAGCATCAGTCATAATAAGAAGTTGCATTAAGTTTGCATTTGCAGGTGCACAAGTTGGTTGGATGATAAATACATCTTTCCCTCTTACACTCTCTGCAATTTGTACAGAAATTTCACCATCTGAAAAGCGTTTAATCGTTGCCTTACTTAGAGGCATCTCCAAATATGTTGCTATCTCTTCTGAGAGTTCAGGGTTGGCTGTCCCTGAGAAAATCATATATCCACTCATAACTGAAACCTTTATCAAATAATAATTATTACTACTCTACTAGTGACCTGTAGCAATATTGTGCGTATTTTACACAAATCAAGATAAAAAGGGGGTTTAGAGTAGACTAATGTATCAATTAGGTAAAAAATGAGATAATTTCTTTATACATTATTTATTTTGAGGGAAATCTTATGATACGAAAAGTATTTAAAAAGAGACAAAAAGCATCAGGAAAGATTCACTCTTTTATTGAAAAATATAAAATTCCTAGGGAATACCTATCAATTAACCGTAAATCTATATCAAGAGCTGTTCTTGTAGGTCTTTTTTGGGGATTTATTCCTATGCCTATGCAAATGTTAGCTGTACTGATGACAACTCCATTTTTTCGTTTTAATGTTCCTTTGGCTATATCTATGGTGTGGCTTAGTAATCCAATTACTATGCCATTTATGTATTATATAGAGTATCTTACAGGAAATTTTATATTAGGGTATGAGGGTATATCGGATATAGAATTAAGTCTTGATTGGTTTGCTGATAATTGGGACGCTATCTTAATTCCATTATATACAGGTACAGCTTTTTACTCTATAGTCATATCAGGAGTTATCTATTGGCTGATTAATTATCTTTGGATATTATCTGTATCAAATGAAACAAGAGGCAATACACTCTTAAAACGCTTTAAAAAAAAGTAGTATTTTTAGCTAATGAAATATTATTTATGCTATACTTAAAGTTATTGTAGCCTAATAGTATTGAAGAGTTAGATGAAAAATATATTAATCCTCGCAGACGGACCCATTGCAAAACATTTTCTTGAATGGATTAGCAAGAGAAAAATTACTGAGAACCAGTATCATGTTGCTTTTTATAAAGATGGTGTACTTCCTGAAAAAATACATCGTGATATTATTGCACACTTTTGTGACCCTACTAGTTATGTAAAATTATTAAAGCTTTTTTCCTCCATACGCTTTTCTGAAGTATTTATAGTTATGGCTAGCCAAGATGATGCTAACTATTCTCTTAAGAATATTAGACAAATTAATGATAAAGTTCTTGTAGTTTTACTTGATAAATGGAATCAAGAATTTACTGACCTCTATAATCTTACTATAGTCAATGAGAATCAGCTTATGGCTTCACACCTCTATGACCATCTTCCTAATGTTCCTGTTATTGCTCAGAATGTAGGACTAGGGGAGGGGGAGATTATGGAAATGCTTGTCCCTTTTGGAAGTACTTATGCCTACCGTCATGTAGGTTCTATTACCCAAAGAAAATGGAAAATAGCTGCCATTTATAGAGATAAAAAGCAAATTATACCAACAAGTGGAACAATGGTGCGTCCAAATGATATACTGCTTACTTTGGGGAAACCTATTGTTCTTGATGGTGTTTATAGGAGTATAAATAAAAGAAGAGGACTTTTTCCCGAACCATTTGGTAGGGATTTATATCTACTTCTTGATATGAACCAAGATGAAAAATATGCCTTAGAGTATTTGGAAGAGGCTATCTATATAGTCAATTGCTTAGAGAAAAAACAGTTACATATAAGAATTATAAATCCTTCTGATTTTGCGATAATATCTGCGATAAAAGAGAAACAAAAAGAGAATATATCTGTCTATATATATTATGATGATACACAAATTAATGAACTTATTGAATATGATATTCAAACTTTTAATATTGGTATTCTTCTTAATAGTTTGAAGACTTTTGAGAGATATAATTTGGAGAGACAACTCTTTCAGCTTAAAAAACTTGTGTATATTTTTGGTGATAAATCTCTGGATACTATTACAGATTGTGTTATTATGATGAGTAGTGAAGCACAAATGGAGTCTATCTCTTCTACAAGTTTTGATGTAGCAGAGAGTTTTGATTTTCACTTAAAAATATGCCATTTTGATCCAGAGTCAGATTTTGATAACACCAAAAAAATTATAGAACATTATGAAGCACTTTCTCAAATCTTTAACCATGATATTCATATTATTCAAGAGGTTGCAAACCCTATCCGTAAACTAAGAAAAATGGAAAATATTCTTCAGATAGTACCTTTTACTATTGATACAAAAAAACAATCTATATTTAAAGTATTTTCAACACAGCTTGAACACTATTTTCTAGCAATACAACGGCACCCAAAAATTCTTGTACCTATTGAGATTGTAGAGGGGGGAAGCTAGTGCAAGTAAATATAAAATACCTTGTTATAATGCTTTTTATATTGTCAAACATTTTTCTATTAGACTCATACCAAAATTATGAGAAATCTTCAGCACTAAAGTTTTTGATTAAAAATGAGGGTTTATTAAATAATCTTTTAGTTCAAGTAGGAAGAGAGAGAGATCTTACGGCACTCTATATGGGATCTAATTATAAAAATTTTGATGGTCTTTTACAACAGCAAAGAGTAGTACTAGATAAAGAGATAGATAATATTAAAAAGTATTTGCAAATAGATTCCACTGCCCAATTAAAGATTTTTTTAAAAAAAGAAGATTATTTCGATACTAAAGTTTACAAAGAGATTCTTGATAGTCTGAATAAAATTTTGGAATTTAGAAAAAAAGTAGAACTGCATACAAGTGACTTTAAAGATATTTTCTTTGGGGGCTATACAGATTCTTTAAGTACACCGCTTAATAATAGGTTTCGTAAAGTATCTAACTATACTGATAATAGTGAAATAATTTATTGTATATCACTTTTAAATCAATTAAATATTGCCAAAGAGAATACAGGATTACAAAGAGGATTTGTCGCATATTTTATGGAAAAGTCTACAGCTATGACAGCTAAAGATATAATACAATGGGAAGAGTTTAAAAGTAAATCTAATAGTTTTCAGGTTTTAAAAGTGCAAGAACTTGATATAGAAAAAAAGATTCAAGCTTTATACAATATACCTGCTACTAAGGATATGCTTCTTAATATAGATGATATATCTGTATCAATTATGGTAGATGCCCAGCGGGGAAAATATAAAGAGGATACAACTAATTGGTTCACTTTTCAGACACAAAAAATCTCTCTTTTTTCAAAAATAGAA
>JADGER010000027.1 GCA_016744315.1 Sulfurovaceae bacterium | reverse complement strand
TTTGAATATTTGTAGTAAATCTTCGATTTTCTCTCTCTTTTGTTTTCTTGTATTTTACTATTTTTTTATTAGAATGATATTAGTAGTGGAATGGGCTAGATGTCAAGAAGCTTTTGGATGATGTAAAGCAATCTATAGATAATAGCAGTCTTGATAAGGTAACTTTGAAAAAAGAAGCTGATGATTTGAAGAAACTTATGGATGACTTGAAAAAGTTGATTGATGAGTATAAACAAGATGCTGATAATTCTGAAGAAACTATTGAGGAGATTAGGGATAGGATTGATGGAATTATTGGGGTAATGAGTAAACAAGAGACTATAGAAGAGACAGATAATACAATTATAGAAAATATCAATCTTCAAAGGATATCTACTCAATATAATCAAATACCAACACTTAACCAAGAGACAACAATAAACCTAAAAATAGATAAAGATATAGAACCTATAAAATGTAGTGTTGCATCAGAACCTATTGGCTCAAATATAGTAATAGATTCATCTAATAATGGTAAAAATATATCTTTTACTCCAATAGTAAAGGGAGATTATCAAATAGTAGCTACTTGTACAAATAGTATTAGTAAGAAAACTATCAAATTTACAGTTGAACCAATATTTCCATTTGATGAGTTAAAGATAAAAGGCAATAATGGAACTATTGATATTACTACACTTGTATCGTATATAACAAATCAATCTTGGATATCTTCACAAGAGCTTACTGAAACTGAATTGAGAGCTTTAGTATCTAGCTATAATTCTTTAGAAGTAGTAGGGTATCACTCTTCAAGAAAACGACTATTGGTTCAATATGATAATAGTAAGATACAAGATATAGAGAATATATTTAAAGAGATAAGAAAAAACAGTAAAATCAGTATGATATATCATAGAATATATGAGGGCGAAAATGCTGATAGAGAAGATGTAATAGAACCTAATGATGATGAAAATGATGAATTTGATGATGGTGGGGCTAATTGGCATTTAGAAAAAATTAAAATCACAGAGGCTTGGGATTATACTTTAGGAAGTACTCGTATTAAGATTGGAGTTTCTGATAGTAGTTTTAATACGAATCATGAAGATTTTTCAGATACAAGACCAACTACAACTTTAACAAATAGAGATAGAGAGTGTAGAATTGATGATCAAGGTGTAGAACATTGTACTAGTCATGGTACGGCTGTTGCAAGTGCCATAGGAGCTGATACAAATAATGGTATGGGAATATCGGGTATTAATTGGTACTCTAGTTTAATACTTGGGTCTTTTAGTGTAAAAAATGTGAGAGCTATTATGAGTAACCTTAGTGATAATAGAGTAGCATCTCTTGTTAGCCGTTCTGGAGCAATCCCTAATAAACCTTTAGGAAGGAATCACCCTGAACCTTCAGAAAGATTTAATTATGATGAGCCAGAAGATAGAGCTAATGATGTTTTTGACATAACAAGAACTTATAGAGACTTATTTAATACCAATAGTAATATTCTATTGGTTAACTCTGCTGGTAACGGTATAGCAAAAGGTGGGTTTAGAAGACCTAACGGTTCTATAGTTTATGGTATTGATGGTAAGTTTCATAGTCCATCTTTACATTATAAATTAAATGATGATGGAGAAGTTGAGCTTAGTAAACAACCCAATGTTATTTTTGTTGCAGCAATGCAAGATGATGAAAGATTAGCATGTTATAGTAATTATGGGGAGAGTATAGATATAGCTGCTCCTACAGCATTTAAAACCTTTGGTTTAGAAGATGATGAATATTTAATATCAAATGACTATGGTAAGAATACAGGTGAACAAGCCTTTAATGGAACATCTGCTGCAACTCCTGTAGTTTCTGGTGTAGCTTCTTTAATTTACTCTATAAATCCAAACTTTACAGGTGCAGAGGTTAAAGATATACTTATAAAAAGTGCAGATGAATATGTTACAGAAAGATATAAAGAGTGGGGAGATGCAAATAAAGATACTACTGATGATGATGAGAATGATAATATAGAACTACTTTCAGTTCATGGTGCACCTGAAATACCAATTTTAAATGCAAAAAGAGCCATAGAGATGGCTATAAAACAGGCAAATTGCTTTCCTGATATTACAGAAGAAGATGATACAGAAGAGAGAATTGCTATATGTCATCTCAAAAAAGATGGTATAGTTAAAGGATATGGTGATGATATTGATACTGCTGAATATAGAATGGATAATCCTATATCAAGACCTGAATTTCTTAAAATAGCAATTAAAACTGCTATTGGAGATATAGAAGAGAGTGATATAGAACATGTATTTAGTGATGTTGACTATACAAAAGAGAATGGAGAAGATGAGCATTGGTATGTTAAATATGTAAATTATGCATTTACCCAAGATATAGCCCATGGTTATGATACAAATAATGATGGTAATTATGACTCATTTGGTATAGGTAAAGATATTCAATTTGATGAAGCATTAAAAATGATTTTAAAAGCATTTTCTGTTGCACTTAGAGGTGAAGAAGAGGGTGAAGATTGGCAAGTAAGATATAGAGAGATTATGACTACCGAGTTTCCAACTATAAAACTACTACCTAATGAGACTATTATCACTAGAGGATATATGGCTTATTTGGTATATAATATATCAGAACAGATAAATATTGATAATGAGAAGCTCAATGATATTGCTAAACTTGCTAAAGAAGAGCAAAAAATAGAAGTTGATGAAAGAGCAAGAGTTATTAGTCTTTCTACTATTCCTAAAAATATTATATTAGGAAAAGAATTTATGATACGAGCTAATATAGATCAAAATGTAAATAAGGTTAGATTTAAACTTGATGATGGTACTTGGAATGATAGTCTTGCTTGGCTTGATAATGACTGGAAACTTATTAATAATGAAGAAGAATCAGAGTTTTGGCGTATAGTATATACTCAAGGAATTACAAAGAGAACAAAAGTTGAGGTTGATATAAATGGTGATGGCATCATTGATAACTCTATATTTATAGATGTAACAGAAGAAACTACTGGTGATACAAATACAGATGAAACTGAAACTGAAACTGAAACAACTGATACTAATACAGAAGAAGATATAGCTGTTCCAGTAATCAGCAACATGTATGATATAACACCAGATACAGGAACAGCAGGTTCTACTAACTTTACTTTCAAAGTTGATTTATCTTCTGATATACCTGATGGCTATGGGGTTTATCTAAACTTTGATAACCTAGCTGGTGATTGGTTTAGACAAATAGATGCAGGTGGACATGTTCCTATGGTATGTAGTGGTTCAGTATGTCAACTAACTACAAGCATAAGTAAAGCAGGTAATAGAAGCGTAAGAGCTGGTTTATTTAAAGGTGATGCACTCCAAGGGAACTATTATGATGACCAATATTTTACTGTTAGTGAAGCTGAACCAATAGTTACAAATATTACACCAAGTACAGTAACTCTCAATCAAGAGACAACCTTTTCTATAATAGGAAAAAACTTGACAGATGAAGTATCATTTTTTATAGATGAGTGTATAAACCCAGTTAGCTTAGGTGGTACGGCTACACTAGTAAAGTTTAAATGTACACCATCATATAAGACAGGTTCTCATTGGGGTGTAGTTAAAGATGTATCAGGAGGAGATACACTCTATAACTTTGATATTAATTTTCAATAATTGAATATCTAGTCTCTTTTAATTTGTCTTAACTTTTATGGTAACATACTCACAAAAGCTCAAAGTTTGGGCGTAGTGAGTTTGACTGAAGAGGAGATGAGGGGGTTGATAGAGTAGAAAGTTTTTTGAAAATATGGACAAATAAAAATCCTATTTTTAGAATCCTAATCTAAATTAATAGACAATGCCATTGTGCCATTGGACTAGGGATACTCTATAGCCACTTGTTATCTCTTTGACTTCGTGGCTAAATATGGGGTTACTAAAAAAGAGTATCATATCACCTTGTTGTGGTTTGAATTTTATGCTATTCTTATCCTCGTCATAGAGATAATTAAAGAGTAGTTCTCCACCTGAAAAATTATATATATCATCAGATGTCTCTTCTGAATGAGAAGTTGTAAAGAGTACAGATGTAAGTTTACGATTTGGAGCTACACATTGAAATCCTACTGAATTACCCTCTTTATCTATAAGTTCATTGGAATCATCGGCGTGTTTAATATAAAATGACCCTTTTTCATACTCTAATGATTGAATGGGAGTAGAGAGTGTAAGTGAGATATTAAAAAATCTCTCTATAGAGGCTTGATGAACTTCAAAAAGCTTTTGGTAAATATTAGCATAGAGTTCTTCAAGATCATAGATATTAGTTTTTCTAATCTCTTCATTGACTGTAGGATTGAGTATACTATTAAGTAAAAGGGTTTTGACTTTTGCTCTTGTAGGATTGGAATTTTTATAAATACTCTGTGTAATTTCATTAGCCAAACTACTATTCATAAAATCTTTGATAATCATATAGGGATATTCATAATAAGGATTTGGCATCAATCTTTTTTCTATATCTAAAGCCATTATCATTTTATCACAATAGATTTTTTCACTGATTTGTACCAAAATATGCTTCCTTTGTTTAGTATCTACAATGATTGATTACTTTTGTAGTTGTTTGGCTAATTTGGCTATGGCTTCATCTAAGAGTTCTCTATTTTTGTAAAGAAAAGAGAACTTTTCATCTTTGCCTACATGGATAAATATACCATATCCTTGGAGTTCAACTTTGCCTTTGGACTCTACTTCTAGCCACTCTAGGCTTACCTGTGTAGTTTCATCTTTGTAGCCTGTTTTTACAAGGGCAGCAGGATATAGTTGTGTTATATCACTGCTTTGAAAGCTTTTATCTTCTATTGTTATAATCATAAATTATGCTATATCATCCGCAGAGAATATTGTAACACCTGAGAGTGTAATTGCTTGGTCTGCTTGACCATCTTGATCACCATCAACAATTAAAAAACTTTTTGTTACATTGGCATAAAAAAGATAAGTATACCCTAATAGTTCTCCACCATTAGCTGCTGCGACTGCTGACTCTACTGTACTAGCAATTGTATTACTACTAGAAAAATTAGAAGTTGAACCAGCATCTAAGTCAGCAAAAGTCAATTTATCAATGGTAGTTTCAAACCCTATAATAGTATCTGAGGTAGCTGTAGTAGTACCAGAATCACCCATACTATCATAAGCAAATGTCTGCTTGGTCTCTGCTGAGGCTAAAGAGCTAAGTCTATCTGCACCTGTACCACCATTAAGAACATCATCTGCTACAAGCGCTGTAAGTATATCATTTTTGAGTCCACCAAATACTGTTGTACCATCTGTACCAGTTACCGTATATCGTAACCCTGCGTCAAGATAAGAAGCATCTACAGTACTTACCTCATAACCATCTGTCGTCAGCAAAGCTATATCACTATCACCTTTAACAGTCACAGTTCTCACATTTGTAATAGGACTAATAGAAACACCTGATTCAGTCTCACTCAAAAGAGTTCCACCGTTGTTCTCAGATATAATATTAAACTTCTCAATTACAGCCTCTCCACTACTATTTGAAACCCCTACTCTAGCAATTGCTGAAGCTGATGCTCCTGAAAGAGTTACATCAATAGTATCACTTGTACTTATAAAAATACCATCTGTTACAACCAATGAGATAATAGCTGTATCGGCTAAACCATCTACTTGAAGTCGATCAAATTGATTATTAATATTATCTATAACAGTAGTAGCTTCTGTATTTGCTATTTCAAAATTTTCAACATCTTTCCAATTAGATGCATTTATTTTGTGGTTAGCCGTGGGGATAAGAGAGACTAGTTTAAGTGTTTCAATATTTTCCAAAGAAGCCACAGGATCATTGCCTCCAAGTCCCATAGTAAGGACAAGAATATCTTCACCATCACCACCATCTATACTGTCTCCAGTGGAATAGGTTTGTGTCAATGAAAATGATTCTCCTTGCATAGTATCATCTAAAAAACTATGTTTAATAGTATCTGTATCTACTGTTAAATCAAAATTTGTAATGCTATTAATTGAGGTCTTGGCCGTTGTTACACTTTCTGTTGTCTCATCAATACCATCCATCACCTCTGTAGCTAGAGTTACTCCATTGAGTCCTCTTCCTGCATAATAAATACCTACTTCAGTTTTATTATCCAAAATATCTTCATCTGTACCAGTAGCACCATTACCTATAGCCAAAATCATATTTGCTCTTGAAATATTACCATCATCAAGTTCTTTTGTCCAATATACTAATCCTGCACTATCAGGATCATGATTAAACACATTATCATAAACAGTTGTAACAAAAGTTTCATTATCCATAGTAGTAGGATACATCTCTTTTGTCTCTGTTTGATCGAAAAAACTTGCAGAAATTTCTTCGATTTCTAATCCTGACTCATACCAATACTCAAGTCCCTCTGCATCAGGAGCTCTATTAAATGTGGAAACATAAACTTGTGTGATCTCTTCTCTTGATGTTGTTGTTGCCATAATGAAATCCTTAGTAAATAAAATTTATTTTAGTGTAACATAATTTATTTAATATTTAGTAATATAAAATAGGCAACTCTCTACTTAATTTTCTCTAAATGAGTCTATAGTCTCAAGAAGATCAGCCAAAGCATCTTCATATTCATCTAATAAAAAAGGTATAGTCTCACTATCTGCTTTCACTGCATCTTCAAGTCGTTTGGTTATATCAGAAAGGGCTATAGCTGATATATTTCCTGAAGAACCTCTAATATAGTGTGCAAAATTAGCTGCATCTTCAAATTGATCATTTTTAATAAACTCTCTAAATTTATCAGAGGAATCTTCAAAAATTTCATAAAATTTAAATATTATCTCATGGTAAACTTCTCCATTATTTCCAATACGGGCCAAACCCTCTTCTCTATCTAATATAATTGGTTTTAACAATACAGTATCCTCTTTTGATTTTAAAAAAACTTTTATTGAAGCCATAAGTATCTTTAATGCTACATTATAGTCATTCAATAGTTTAGGGAGGCTTTTATCACGGTTTTTAATCCCACTTTCGACTAATTGTATCGTTCTTAGGACTTCTAAGGCAACTATATCTTTTGCCTTATACTTAATCTCGAAAGCCATTCTACATGCTTTTGTTCTTTGAGATGTTTTAATAAGAGCCTCTATTTTGATAACTGATTTTTTTGTTAGCTTTATAAAATTGAGTAAAAGCAAATGATACTCTTTTTGATTATTATTCAAAGAAGCTAGAGCTTCTTTTGTATTGAGTATATCAAGGTTTATTATATTTTCTTCTATAACCTTTTTTTCTTCTCTTACCTCTTCTACTGCTACTTGAGATTTCTCTTGTAATGCTTTTGCTTTTGGAATAATATAATCTAAAAGCATAGCATAGAGTTTTTCTACATTTATAGGTTTTTCAAGATGCTCTTGCATCCCAATATCTTTGGCTTTTTGAATATCCTCAGGGCGTGAATTAGCAGTAAGAGCAACAATAGGTATATTATTATATCGAGAATCTTTACGAATCTGAGAAGTAGCACTATAGCCATCTACTATAGGCATATTAATATCCATTAAGATAAGATCAATATCAATAAGCTTTTTGGTATGTGATACTGCCTCTTCACCATTATTTGCAATTGTTATTTTAATTCCTGTACCATCGAGTAATCCAAGGATAACAGTTTGATTTATTTTGTTGTCTTCTGCTAATATAATATGACTTCCTCGAAGTCTCATTAAATCTTGTTTTGTTATTTTGTTATTTTTACTTACCTCTTGAGCTGTTTCATTTGTGAAAAGTTGTAAAATCATATCAAAAATCATCATTTGATTAAAAGGCTTATGTAAATAAGCATCTATATGTATTCCTTCTATATCTTTCTGATTTTTACTAAGAGAATTATCAATAAATACTACTTTTGCCTTACAATGGCTACTCATATTTTGATAATCTATAGAATCTTTGATATTTTTATCTATACAAACAATATCAAAAGAGTTATGCATAAAGAGTAGTTTCGCATCCTCTCCTGAAGAAGTTACAATACTTTCATACTGAAAATATCGCAACATTTGAGCTAATGCAGCTGATGATCTTGGATTATTATCTATAATTAATACTTTTTTGCCCATCAAAGATTTGGAAGGAAGTCTATAGCTTCTTAGGTGTGGTTGTTCTGTAACTATAGAAAAAACAAATCTACTTCCAACACCATACTCACTCATAACTCTTATCTTTCCGCCCATTAGTTCTACAAGTTGTTTAGATATATTCAAACCTAAACCTGTACCACCATACTTTCTACTAATTGTGCTATCTGCTTGAGAAAAAGATTGAAAGAGCTTATCTACCTGCTCAGGTTTTAAACCTATCCCTGTATCTATTATCTCAAAAATAAGAAGTTTTTTATTTTTAGGTAAAGGAGACATTTTAGCTTTGAGTGTAATTTCACCCTTCTCTGTAAATTTAACGGCATTATTCATTAAATTAATAATAACCTGTCCTAGTCTTAGAGGGTCACCCTTAATTAAAGCAGGCACACTATTGTCAATATCATAAATTATCTCTAAAGCCTTTTCTTGGGCTTTAAGACCAATCATATTTGAGACATTATCTAAGGTTGTATTGATATTAAATTCAATATTCTCAATTTCAAGTTTTCCTGCTTCTATTTTGGAAAAATCTAAAATATCATTTACTAATCCCAAAAGATGATTACTAGAATGTTTTATTTTGCTAAGGTAGTCTGATTGTTGCGTATCAAGATCTGTCTCTAAAGCAAGATGTGTAAAACCTATAATAGCATTAATAGGTGTGCGAATTTCATGGGATATATTTGCAAAAAAATCATCTTTGGTTTTTGTAGCTACCTGAGCTACTTCAATAGATTCTTTGAGTTCTAAGACAGTTTTATTCAATTTGCTATTGAGTATTTCTAACTCTTTGGCATAATTATTATTAAGTCTAACAGTATAAATATGCGTTGAAACTTTCTTTAAAATTTTAAATAATTGTTTAAAATGTAAAGGTTTAGGAAGAAAGTAGCTAATACCTAATTCAATAAGTTGTAGAAGATTATCTGCATTGCTATAGGCTGAATTAATAATGATAATCTGTTTTTCATTAATTTTCATAAGAGCTTCACTCATCTGCAAGCCATTCATAATTGGCATCTCAATATCTGTAATTAGAATATCATAAAATTCTTGAGTCTCTTGATAGTATCGAGTAAATTCTTTAATACCCTCTTTTCCATTTTTGGCAGAGGATACTTTAAAAAATAGCCCCTCCATCATCTCTTTGGTCTGTTGGCGTACCTCATCATTATCTTCTACATAGAGTATGGTTAGGGTTTGACAGAAACCTAATATATCTTGAATACCATTCATTACATTTTTATCAGATTTCATGATCTAACCTTTTTTAGTTGCTAGTATACTATAGGAATGTCACTACACTATTATACTAGTCATACTACTCATTGATAATACTTAGTTTGTATCCCATACCATAAACACTTGATATAATATTTGCTGGAAGTTTTTTGCGTAACTTAAAAACAAGATTTCTAATGCTATTTTCACTAATATCTATACCATTATTATAAAAATCTTCCATAATATCATTATTACAAATAATATGTCCCGAACTTACAAGAAGCCGTAAAAGATAGAGTTCATGGCGTGTAAGCTCTATAGATTTGCCATCTTTTGCAAGTAAAAGATTCTCTTTATCCCAATCATATCCATCACCTAATGCAACAATAGCTAATCTCTCATCATTTGGATAATACTCATTTTGAATTAATGGTTTATTTGCAATTACAGTTGAGAGCATTGTTAGAAGTTCATCATAATCAATAGGTTTTACTATAAATTGACTTACCCCTAAATTTATCAACTCCAAAAGATACTCTTTATCTGTATGTGCAGAGAGAATAATTATTTGTTGATTTCTATCTATCTTTCGCAAAGATTTAGAGAGTTCTATCCCATTCATTGATGGCATTTGTATATCTGAGATAACTAAATCAAACCCTTTTTTATGTATTTGATAATAATCATAATAGTGACTGAGTGCCTCTGCACCATTAGAAGTAGCAATAACCTTGTCAAAGAAATCTTCCATAACTTCTTCTAATTCATTACGCAAAGGTGCATAATCTTCAACAATTAGTAAGGAAAGAGTTTTAGTCTGTTCTGAAAGTAACTGATAATTAACCATTATTTTCTCTTTTTTTGTGAAATTCATAGATTATATCACTCCTCTCCTAAAGGTACGCTCTAAATACAAGATATTTTAATGACATTCAGACAGAGTGCTTATCTATGACTCGTTCAATATATCTTTTTAGAAAAATAGTGTATAATTTTACTCTAAAAAATATAGTTCTTAAAGGAAATACAATGCATATAGAACCAGGAATGGTAGATGCTACCAAAATAGCACTCTCGTACGCAACAGCTTCGGCTTCAATTCTAGCAATAGCAAAAATCTCTTATGATAGTATCAAAATCACTACCCTACTCTCTTTTTTAAGTAAATCAATCTTGGCTTCATTTATGGTCTTTGTTTTCTTTCAAGTTTTTCCACACTATCCTGTAGGTGTTTCAGAAGTTCACCTTATTATGGGTTCTACGCTCTTTTTACTTTTTGGTTTAGCACCTGCTAGTATTGGTTTACTACTAGGACTCTTAGCACAAGGGCTTCTTTTTGCACCATTTGATCTCCCACAATATGGTATGAATATTACGACTCTTATAGTACCACTCTTAGCAATATCATATCTAGCCAAAAAAATTATACCTCAAGATGTAGCATATACACAATTAGAATATGCACAAGTGTTAAAACTCTCTTTGGTATATCAAGGTGGTATAGTATCGTGGGTTGCATTTTGGGCTTTGTATGGTCAAGGATTTGCAATGGCAAACTTAGTAGCTATTGCTAGTTTTGGATCTGCATATATGCTTGTAGTAATTATCGAACCATTAGCAGACCTTGCACTCTTGGCATTAGCTAAATCATATAAAAACAGTTTTTCTTCAACTCAATTACTTGAGAAGCGTCTCTATAATAGAGGTTAATTTTTTGTATTATAAAAGCAAAAAACTACTCTTAGTACTCATTCTAGGTATATCTCTTATCTCTTGTGGTTCTCAGGATAGAGTACATTCAGGAGATATTGTTGTAAATGAAGCCGTAGTTATAAATGACTCCTTTTCTAATACTTTTGAGCAAGATGAAAAAGATTTTTTATATAATCTCTTTATCACAGAGTACTATTGGAGCGAATATACCCCTCGCCCTTTTAACTCTGTACTCTATACTGATCCACAAACTATGATAAATGCATTAACTTACAAACCTCTTGATAGATGGAGTTATGTAAGTGTTGGTGCTAACTCTTATGGTCTTTATGAGCAAACTACTTATGGATATGGATTATATCCACGATTTGATATTAATGGTAATTTTCGTATTTCTCTCATTGATATTAACTCTCCTGCAGATGCAGCAGGATTTCAAAGAGGTGATATAATAGTAACAATCAATGGAGAAGTAGCTTCTCAAGAAGTTTTTGAAGATGCTGTAGGTCAAAAAGGAAAAGTAACTACTTTTCGTATTAATCGTAATGGTATAGATATATATCTCTCTTTAACTCCTCAGTATTTTAATTATAATGTTGCACAAGGTAATATTATAGAAACTAACTTGGGCAAAAGTGTAGGATACCTTCGTTTTGATTCATTTTCAGATGATGCGACCTTAGAGATAGAATCTATTTTTGATAAATTTTATCAAAATAGTATAGATACATTAGTAATTGATATGCGATACAATGGTGGTGGCTACCTTAATACTGCTTCTATACTATTGGATAAACTAGTAAGAGATAAAGATGGATCAGTACAGTTTCGATCATTATGGAATAGTGATAATAGTGATAAAAACACTGTAAATACTTTTGAGACTGATAACAATAGTTTAGACCTTAAAGAGATACTCTTTTTGGTAACAAATGATAGTGCTTCTGCAAGTGAAACTGTGATTAATGCTATGTCTGCTAGTTCTTTAGAAGTGAGCGTAGCATTGATTGGAGCAACCACGCGTGGTAAACCTGTAGGTATGATAGGAAGAATTTATAATGATAATATCTATTATCTTATTAACTTTAAAGTAGAAAATGCTGATGGTGTCTCTGATTATTTTAATGGTTTAACAGTAACTTGTCCTGCTATAGATGATATTAGCCGTGAAATGGGTGATGTAAATGAAACCATGCTCAAACAGGCTCTACACTATGTAGATACAGGAGGCTGTTAGCTAGGTGAGAAATCTACAAAATGCCCTTTTATTAAAGCAACTCTATCAACTCAAACAATTAGGGTATCGTTATACTGATATTGCTCCCTCTCCTAGAGAAGAAACTCCCTCTCTTCTCCCTTCTTCTTTGAGCGAACTTCAAAAACAGGCTTCTAATTGTCAGCTTTGTGAATTAAGTAAATCTCGTCAGTCTGTGCTATTTGGCGAAGGAAATCCTGAGGCAAAAATACTTTTTGTAGGAGAAAGTCCCAGCTCAGTAGAAGAAAGTACAAAACAGCTTTTTATTGGTAGGACAGGAGAAATCTTGACTAATATGATAGAAAAAGTACTCCTTATCCCTCGAAGCGAAGTTTATATTAGCAATATTCTAAAATGCCATACAGCCAATAATCAACCAGCAACACCAACACAAGCACACACATGTTTGGAATATCTAAAACAAGAGATAGAGATTATTAAACCTTTGATAGTTGTTGCTTTGGGTGCAAGTGCTTATAATTATCTTTCAGGAGATGATATTTCACTTAAAAAAGCAAGAGGTATACTAAAAAAGCAAGATGGCTATACACTTGTTGCCACAATTCACCCTAGTTATCTTCTACGAAACCCTTCTTCCAAAAAAGAAGCTTTTGTAGATATGAAACGAATTAAAGAGCTTATGGATACAATATTATAAAATAAAAGGAGACTAGAATGTCTACTATCACACTTTGGCACAACCCTCGATGTAGTAAATCAAGAAATGCTTTAGAACTACTCCAAGAACAAAATATTGAAGCTAAGATTATAAAATATCTTGATGAAGAGCTAACAGTAGTTCAAATACAAGAACTCTTAAATATGCTCAATATGCAACCTAGAGATCTTATGCGTCAAAAAGAAAATATTTATAAAACACTCAACCTAAAAGATGAAATAGATAATCAAAAACTTTTAGAGGCTTTAGTCTTACATCCTAAACTTATTGAACGACCTATTGTTATTAAAGATGGTGTTGCCACAATAGGAAGACCAATAGAAAATATTATAAAACTTTTGGAAAGTTAAAAAAAGGTGCTATAATAGCCCTTAAATTAATTTAAAAGGTCTATAAAATGCAAACAAACAGATACATACCTATAGTTTTAGCTCTTTTAGTATTAACGGGAGCTAATGCTGTAGATACTATGCTTAGTAAAGCAAAACTCCAAGAAATACAAAAAAATTCACTCATACTCAATAAATCTACTATTACAGTTAAAGAAGGTTTAGATAAAGACTCTGTATACTTTTTGAAACTTGAAACAAAAACAAAAAGAGGCGTAAAACTTATGAAAGCCTTTGTAGATAAAAAAACTGCTGCTGTTTATATGGGTCAAGGCTATGATAAAGATGGCAAAGTTCTCTCTTTTCCCAAAGATATATCGCTGATAAAAGAAGGTATCTCTTTTAGCTATGGAAAAGGAAAAAAAGACCTTTATATTGTTACAGATCCTGAGTGTCCTTATTGTATTAAGTTTGAAAAAGCTTCCAAGGGAAAACTAGATGAATATAGAGTACATGTAATACTCTATCCACTTCCTTATCACAAAAAAGCACCTGCTATGGTTGAGTGGATAATGCAAGGCAAAGATGATATAGAGAAGCAAAAAAGATTTGAAGCAGTAATGGTAGATAAGTCTCAAAAGTATAAAGCACTTATTATTGATGAAAAGAAACCATTTATAGCTGTAGAGTCTACAAAAAGAATGATAGAAAACTCTAAAAAAGCAATGAATGAATTAGAAGTACGAGGCACGCCAGCAGTATTTGATGCTAACTTTAATTCTGTATCTTGGGGATCACTTATTAAATAAAAGGAATAGTATGATGATAGAGATAGAAACACCAACAAAAAACAATTGTTTACCACATTTTAGTGTTATAGTAATCTTGCCATTCCTATTTTTTGTAGGTTTGTTCGCGGGGTACTTAGGTCTTGTCCCGATTAATGTAGAGATGCATACACTTTTTATTATCTTTCTTATCTTGATTATTTTTACTTTTTTTATCAAACATAATGCTAACTATACAGTCTGTAAAATGAAAGCCTCGTTTGATGCAATGGAGCGTGAACTCAAAGAGCAATTGCGTGATAATGCTCTGACTATTATGGGTGAAACTAAATCAACACTTATTATCCATGATTTTTTAGGTGAATATTATAAAGAGCTACGAAATGATAACTTTGCCAAAATTGCTTCTAGTGTTTTTCCTATGTTGGGAATTTTGGGTACTTTTATAGCTATAGCACTTTCTATGCCAGACTTTACTGTCAAAGATGTAGATGCTCTTGACAAAGAGATTACAGTGCTTCTTTCTGGAATAGGAACAGCATTTTATGCCTCTATTTATGGTATCTTTCTTTCACTCCTTTGGACATACTTTGAAAAAAGAGGCTCTGCAAAAGTAGATAAAACTCTGCATGATTTGGAAAGACTCTATAATAAACATATATGGAAAAGAAGTGAATTATTAAAGCATGAACATCAACAAGCAGAATTTAAAGACCAACAAATTGTTCAAGCACTTAAAGATACATTTAACCTAGATTTTATTAGGGAACTCAATGAGCAGTATCTTAAAAACTATAAAACTATTATTGATGAAACTACACATAGTTTTGGAGTTTTAACACAAAAAATGCAAGTAGCCTCACAAGAACTTAGAGAGACTATTACACTCATTCATGGAAGGCAAGAGAGTATTAATGCAGTATCACAGATCAAAAGTAATATTGAAGGCTTTAATAAAAATGCAGTCAAAGTACAAGAAGTAATTGAGAATTTTGATAACTCTGTAGATCGAACCTTTGTCAAAATAGATAGTGAAGTAGGAGAAGTGGTAGAGAAACTCTCTGAGTTTGCACTCGTAATTAGTAAACAAAATCAAGAGATGGAAGAAAACTTACGACTTTGGAAACTAGAAAACGATAAAAAGTAGGATGCAGAATGTTTAGGAAAAATGATGCACAAGAAGATAGTAATTTTTGGATCTCCTATGCAGACCTTATGGCAGGTCTCCTTTTTGTTTTTATTTTACTTATTGGTGCAATTGTATCAAAATCTATTATCCTTAAAAGTACACTCCATACAAAAGAAGATAGATTAAATAAAACAGAAGCACTCTTAGAAGAAAAGATGAACAAACTAGAAGAATTAACATTAGAAGTAAAGCTCAAAGAAGAACTTATGAGAAATAAAGATGGCAATCTTACAACACAAGAAAAAACCATTCTCAAGAAAAATAAAGAGCTTATCTTTAGAGACCAAGAGATCAAAAAACTCAATAAACTTCTGCTTGATGCAAATACACAAAGAGATAGACTCAATGGCAAAATTATTCTCGTCCAAAATTTATTGACCAAATCCAAAGATACTGTATCAAAAAATAAAAATAGTCTTAAATCTTATGAAGATAAAATACTTATACTCTCTAATCAACTCACAGATCAAAATAGTACTATCAAACTCAAAGAAGAACAGATGCTTCATATTATGAATGCTCTTGATGAGAAAGAGACAGAATATAACCGTATAGTAGAAAATCTACAAAAACAAAAAGCCAAAATCAAAAGCCTTACAGGAATTAAAATCAAAGTAATTGCTGCACTCAAAAAAGAACTTGGAGACAAAATATCTATTGACCCAAAAAATGGTTCATTACGACTCTCTTCAAATATTTTGTTTGATAAAGGAAGTGCTAAACTCAAAGCACAAGCAGAAAAAACACTTAAAGAGAGTTTTGAAAAATATATAGGAACACTCGTTACAAGCCCTGCTATCAAGTCACATATTGATAGAATTATTGTCGAAGGGCATACAGATAGTGATGGTGGCTACCTCTATAACCTAGACCTCTCGCAAAAAAGAGCTTTTGCTGTTATGAACTATCTTTTGGGTTTAGATTTTTCTCAAAAACATAATATCAAATCACTTATTAGTGCAAGTGGTAGATCGTATCTTGATGCTATCAAAATAAATGGCAAAGAAAATAAAAATGCTTCTCGAAGAATAGAGATTAAATTTAGACTCAAAAATGAAGATGCTATGCAAGAGATAGAGAAGGTTTTGGATGCTCCATAATTTTGAACCCACACATATCAAAAAAGCCAAAATAACGCTAGAGAAAAACCTTCTTCTCGCTCAAGAGCTTCAAAAAAAAGAAGAAACCATCAAAGCTTTCACTTGGTGGCAGAAAATTAAACTAAAATTTTTAGGATAAAATTCAATTGACTTTAGCTATAATGAATAGAGTTAGTATTTTACTATAAAGGAGTTACAATGAGAAAAAGTATAAAAAAGTTTGGATTAATTGCAGTAATCTCTTCTACATTAATCTTTACAGGGTGTACTCCCGAGGAGCAAGCATTGGCTGCTGGTGCGACAGCAGGAGTCATAGCAGGAGCAGCTATGGCATCGTACAGTAATCCTTATTATTATGATAGTAGACCTTATTACTTTTATGGTGGAAGATATTACTATGGTGGCTCATACCGTAATGGATACTACCATTACAATGGAAGAAGCTTTAGAACTGGTCACTACTATACAGGAAACTACCGCTACTATAATGGTCGTCGCTATACTGCTAAAGCAGGACGATATGGACATTATAACAACCATTCAAGAGCAAGACATAATAATTCAGGAAATTATAACAGATCAAATAACTATAATAGATCGAGTAATTACAATAGGTCTAACAACTATAATAGATCAAATAGCTATAACCGTTCAAGTCGTCCTAACCGATCTCGATACCGTTAAGTCTTTTGATGATTTTTACTGGCTTTCCTAATGAAGGGATAACCTTCCTTGATGAAATTTTAATAAACAACTCTAAAGAGTGGTTTGAGAGTAATAAAGAGCGACATCAAAAGCTTATTGTTACTCCCAATAAAACATTTGTCCAAGAGATGGGTGAACACCTACAGATATTAATTCCTACTATTCATGCTATTCCCAAAGTCAATAAATCACTCTTTCGTATTTATAGAGATGCACGATTTCATTTAGCTGAACCTATCAAAACGCGTATAGGTATTATATTTTGGCAAGGGGATGGTCATAGAATGCAAAGCAGTAGCTTTTATATGCATTATGATAGTCAAGAAGTTTTTATAGCTTCTGGTATACGCAATTTTAAGCCAGCTCTTTTGAGTACTTATAGAGAATATATTCAAGATGAATCTAAAAGAATACTTCTTCATACTATACTCCAAGATCTTAAAGAAAAGGGTTATAGTATCCCAGAACCTCATTACAAACGCTATCCTTTAGGTTTTGAAGCGAGCCAAACTCATAGTTATCTCTCACTTTATAATGCTATGTTTGCATATAGCTCATTTAAACCTACAAAAATTTTCTACTCTAGCCAAATAGTTGATACCTGTTTTACTATCTACAAAGATATGTTTGATTTGCATCAATGGGTCTATGAGTTAACACTCAAAAGTAAAAATTAAGGGCATACTCTTGTATCAAAAATGTACTATTAAAAAAATTATCAAAGAAGCACTCACTTATAAAGAGGCTCTTATCAAAGGAAATATGGTAGCTATCGTAGCCACGCTGATGACTGTAACTATACCTCTTTTTATTCCTGTATTAGTAGATGAATTACTTTTGCAAAAAAGCAGTACTATGACAGGATGGGTAGCAGAGTATCTCTTTGAATTATCACTTGCTGGCTATGTACTCTTTTTTCTTATCCTTACACTTGTGATGCGTTCGTTAGGATTTTTACTCAATGTTATACAGGTAAAAACATTTTTGAGTATCTCAAAAGATATATCTTATAAACTTCGTATCAAAGCTACCTCTCATCTGCAAAGAGTTACACTTAAAGAGTATGAGATGGTCTCTCCTGGAGCTATTAGTGCCAAAATAGTTACAGATATTAATACAATTGATAGCTTTATCGGTACTACTGTAAGCAAATTTATTATCTCTACGCTTACACTTCTTTTTACTGCTGTAGTACTTTTGATGATACATTGGCAGTTAGCTATATTTATTCTTTTGACAAACCCTATTGTTGTCTTTTTTACTGCAAAATTAGCACGAAATGTAGGTAAACTCAAACGAGAAGAAAATAGTGCCATAGAGATATTGCAGTCTACACTTAGTGAAACTTTAGAACTCTTTCATCAAATCAAAGCAGCCAATAAAGAATCTTATTTTTTTGAACGCATTAGCAATCAAGCCAAAATGCTTCGAGATAGATCTATAGCCTTTGGATACAAAAGTGATAGAGCTATTCGCTTTTCATTTCTTATCTTTTTGAGTGGTTATGAAATATTTAGAGCTGTGAGTATCTTAGCTGTAGCCTATAGTGATTTGAGTATTGGATTAATGCTTGCCATATTTGGCTATCTTTGGGTTATGATGACTCCTACTCAGGATATTATTAATTTTCAATATGCCTTAGCCAATGCCAAAGCCTCATGCGAACGCATAAATACTCTTTTTGAGATG
>JADGER010000202.1 GCA_016744315.1 Sulfurovaceae bacterium | reverse complement strand
AGTAGAATTGGTAAAAACTGGAAAGTTGATACTTCTAATATTATTGCTGAGAAATGTATGGAACAAGGTATGGCACCGTATGGAAATGCTAAAGCAAGAGCAAAAGTATGGACATTCCCTGACCAAATACCAATGCATAGAGAACCTTTACATTCTCCAAGAAAAGATTTGGCTGATGAGTTCCCATCATATGAAGACAAAAAAGATCATTATAGAGTTGATACTAAATACATCTCTAAACAGACTGAAAAAGATTGGTCAAAAGAGTTCCCTGTCAACCTAGTAACAGGAAGACTTGTAAATATGAATGGTGCAGGTATGGAAAATAGAGCTTCCAAATATTTGGCTGCTTTAACTCCTGAGATGTTCTGTAGTATTCACCCTGATTTAGCAGGAAGACATGGTATCAGAGATGGTTCGATGATGTGGATTCATTCACCAGAAGGTACAAAAATAAAAGTCAAAGCGAAGTACTCTTTCTCAGTATCTGAGGATAGAATCTTTATGCCATTCCACTTTGCTGGTCATTTCCAAGGTGAGGACTTATCTCATAAGTATCCAAAAGGAACGAAGCCTTATGCGATAGGAGAGAGTGCAAATACTGTTACAAACTACGGTTATGACATTATCACTCAAATCCCTGAGACTAAAGGCGGATTATGCCGCATAGAATTTGCGTAAGGAGCTGGTTATGAGTGAAGATGCAAGATTAAAATTTTATTGTGATGAGCATAGATGTATCTCTTGTGATGGTTGTTCGGTAGCATGTGCGGAAGCACATGAGTTACCAGCAAACATCAACAGAAGAAAAGTAGTAACTATGAACGAGGGTATCCTAGGTTTAGAGTACTCTTTGTCTATTGCTTGTATGCACTGTACAGATGCTCCTTGTGAGCAAGTGTGTCCAACTGATTGTTTCTATATCAGAGAAGACGGTATCGTATTACATGACAAAGAGAAATGTATTGGTTGTGCGTATTGTCTTTATGCTTGTCCTTTTGGAGCGCCTCAGTTTCCTACTGATGGTGCATTTGGAATTAAAGGCGTGATGGATAAATGTACGATGTGTGCTGGTGGTCCAGAAGAGACTAACTCACACGAAGAGAGAGAACTATATGGGCAAAATAGAATCGCAGAAGGCAAAGTACCAGTATGTGCTGCTATGTGTTCTACGAAAGCATTGCTTGTTGGTGATTCAGAAGAAATCTCTGCTATTTATAGAGAGAGAGTATTGTCAGTTGGTCATGGTGCCAAAACACAACCTTATGGATGGTCAACAGCATACGGTTCTAAAGTATAGGATAGATTATGAAAAGTAAATATATAATAGTCACTCTCCTTGTACTCTCTTCACTAGCCTTTGGCTATAGTGAGAGTGCTGTGTGGAGTGATAATCTGATTGATAATATCCTTGGCTACGATAAGCAGGGTTCATTACACTTAGGTCAATATTTTACTATTTTACAAAGTACATATTTTAAGCCCCTCTTTTTGGGGGTTTTACTGGGTGTGCCAGCAGTGTTTCTTTTACACTACTTGGTTATCGGTCCGATGATCTTCTCTCATGATAGAAAGAAGATCTATGTATTTACTTTGTTTCACAGAATTATTCATTCCATTGCAGGTATATCATTTATTTTAATCATTCCCACAGGTTTGATTATGATGTTTGCTACTACATTTGGCGGTGGAGAATTTGTAAGAGTATGTAAAGAGATTCATGCAATCTCAACACTACTTTTTATAGTAAGTATTGTACCTATGTTCTTTATGTGGCTAAGATGGATGTTCCTTCATTGGGATGACATCAAATGGCTTATGATTGTAGGTGGTTATCTTAATAAAGATAAAAAACCAGTGCCAGCAGGTAGATTTAATGCGGGACAAAAGACTTGGTATTGGCTAGCTACTCTTGGTGGATTTGTGATGATTTTCACAGGTGGTGCTATGTATTTTCAAGACTTTAGATTTGATATACTCAATACATACCAAATATCACAGATCGACTTTTTAAGAGCAAGTGCTATTTTACATAATGTTTTAGGATTGGCTATAGTGGCTCTTTTCTTTGTACATATTTATATGGCAGTGTTTGCAATTAAAGGTGCTATCCATAGTATGATTAATGGATATAAAGAAGAAGAAGAAGTTGAAATCCTTCATAGTTCTTATTATAAAGAACTCAAAGAAAAAGGCGAAGTGTAAAAGATATTAGGGGTTCGGAGTTAAGTTACAGATAGGTAGGGTGGGAGAATCCCACCATTTTAGTGGTGGATTTCATCCACCCTACAAATCTGTACAATTCAATAAGTTACAGAGTTTAAATATGCATATTTAGCATATTAGTATCATAAAATATGCAAAATCAGCATAGTTAAGGAGAGAAGATGCCAAATAGTAAATATTTAAAGACAATAATCATAGACAAAGTAAATGGTGATGAGATAAGAGAAATGGAAGATCTTACTATTGAAGAGGCACGATTAAATGTTCATCTTAATGGTGAGAAAATCATCTCTATGATGTGTATACCCAAAGATCAAGAAGCCCATGCAATTGGCTTTTTGATGAGTGAAAATGTTATCACTGATATGAGTGATGTTGCATCTATTGAAGTAAGCGAAGATGGTTTAAAAGTTGATATCAAAGCAGCAGTTGATACTGACTCACTACAAAACCTCTATAAAGAAAAAACGCTTGTAAGTGGTTGTGGTGGAGGGATTACTGGTAATATAGCTGGTAGTCTACAGATACCATTTAACCAAACTAGTTTTGTGATTAGTCCAAAAGTGATTAGCGATGAAGTAAAAAAATTCTACGCTGATAGTGAACTTTATAAATTAACAGGTTGTGTACATAAAGCAATGCTGTTTTTAGAAGATGAGAGTGTAATAACTGCCGAAGATATTGGGAGACATAATGCAATTGATAAAGTTGTAGGTAAGTGTAAGTTACTAGGTCTTGATACTACAAAATCAGTTTTGTTTGTGAGTGGAAGACTTAGTTCTGAGATGGTGGTTAAAGGCGTGATGCATAGGATACCTATAGTGGTTTCCAGAACAGCTCCCACATACTTAGGTGTACAGACAGCTAATAAACATGGCATAACTCTTATAGGTTTTGCTAGAGGAAGAAAAATGAATATCTACACACATAGTGGAAGAATTCATGGATGATACAGCCCAAATTTTAAAGAAATATCTTAACGAGAAGGGAAAGATTAATTGTTTAGATGCTTTTAAATTGGCTAGAGAGTTACATATAAAACCCATGGAGATAGCCAAACTCACCAAAAAACACAGTATTAAGATTGATAATTGTGAACTTGGTGTTTTTGGAAAGAATGATTTTGGGGATGCAAGAGATGATATATACGAAAAATTATCTACAAAAGCAAATACTGAGAATCAGATACTTTGTGGTGTTGCTTGGGAAGTAGCTCAAGAGTTTTCTCTCAAGAAGGTAGGTGCAACGACCAAAAAAAGTGACCTTGAAGTAATTCACTGTCAGCTTGGATGTTTTAGAACAAGGATTCATCATGGTAGTAAAAGTTAAGACTTGGATAGAAGATGATAAAGAGAACCTTATTTTTGGTGGTGGCAAGACGCAGGTTTTGGAGCTAATAGATGAGACAGGTTCTATCTCAGAAGCTTCCAAGAAAGTAGGAATGAACTATAAAAAAGCGTGGATGCATATAAAGATACTGCAAGAGTATATCGAAGATGATTTAGTTGTGGTTAACAAAGGACGAAGTTCTGGTGGCACAACACTCACGCCCAAAGCAAAAGAGCTTATCTGTAAATATAAGCAATTAGAACTTGATGTTAAAGAGTATACAGCCAAAAGATTTGAAGAGATTTTCTT
>JADGER010000201.1 GCA_016744315.1 Sulfurovaceae bacterium | reverse complement strand
CATCAAAAGTGGAATATCAAACTGCTCTCTTTTACCTGCAAAGTATTCATCAAGCTCTTTGGCTGTTTGTACCAAAACAGCATCTTCACATTCAATATACTTTGCATGTAAGCCTTTTGATAATCGTCTTTCCACTCGCTCTCTATTCTTACTAGTAAGTAAATCTATAAGGCAAAGCTGATTTTCAAAAGAACCTAAAATATATTCTACGCCATTTTTTTTGTAATAAAAAATATTTATCTTTTTCATTGTTTAAACTCACTATTCTCCATTGTGTAGTCTCGTTCTACTTTTGCTATTCTAATATGATAATCTTTAAACAAGTTTTCTCTTCCTTTAGCTTGTGCTTGCATGTGGTCAAAGTTCGCTTTCCAGTTCCTTATAGACTCTTCATTCTCCCAAAATGAAAGAGAAAGAATTTTACCATCATTAACAAGAGATTGAAACCTCTCTATAGATATAAAACCATCTATTTTTACTAACTGCTCTTTTAATTTTGATGCAATAGCTAAATATTCCTCTTTACCACTTGATTTTACTTCTACTTCAAATATTACTGCGTACATTTTTATATCCTCGTTTTATATGAAATTTCTTTAGGTGTTTTTAGCACAAATAGCTCTGTTGTCTCTTTTACTTCTATACTTAGTTCTTCTTCATCTTCACAGACTATAAAGTCATCTTTGTTTGATACTTTTGAGTTTATAGTTGCTATACCAGAAATCAAATATATAGAATATATATAGTTTCTATCTAGGCTGATCGAATGTCTGCCTACAGGATATATCTCTTTGGAAACTCTTATATCCTCTGTTTGATGAAAAACAGCACTATCTCCTATATATTCATAGGTTTCAATGCCATCTATTATTTGAGATTTAATAGCCTCCTTTGTATAATCTTTATAATCGGGCTTCGTTTGTAGTGACTTAGAAAAATCAGGGTCAAACCAAATTTGGAAAAGAGCAGAATCTTTCACTATTTTCTCTGAATGTTGTAGTCCACTCCCTGATTGAATCACTTGAAACCCACCTGCTTGTATAGGTGTCCATACATTACTAGCCGTGTCAAAATGTTCTACATACCCTTCAAGTACAAAAGTCATGATCTCAAATCCCTCATGCGGATGTAGTGGAAACTCCCCCGTCTCCTTAGCCTCCAAATGTGCCCAATAAAAAATATTTGAATAGTTATATTTTTTACCAAACTGAGGAAAAGGTACAGGTTTATTTTCTACAAATTTATTATTAAACAAATATTGTATCTGTTGATTCTCTTTTTTTGTGTAGCCAATCATAAGGTCTCCTTTATATTAGATGAGGTAATTATAGTATAGATTTAATCAACAAAGGATAAAAATGGAAAATAGAGAAATAGTAGAAAATTATTTGAATGTATTAAATATTGATTATGAGATTAAGACTTTAGAAGATATCACAAAGCTCATAAAAGCTCATCTTGGAACGCTCCCTTTTTCTAGTTTGAAAGTTTTATTGAAAGAAGAGATATCTTTAGATTTACAGAGTATTTATGAAAATATTGTTGTGAAGAACAGAGGTGGTTATTGTTTTGAACACAATAAGCTTATGTACGAAGTTTTGAAAGAGTTAGGATTTAATGTTACACATTATTTAGCACGAGTTGTGAATAATACAAATATTATGAAAGCACAAACGCATAGGTTTACCTTATTGACTTTAAATGATGAAAAATATCTTATAGATGTAGGTATAGGTTTTCGTTCTCCTAGTGTTCCTGTAAAGTTTGGAGATCAAGCAAGTATTAGTCATTTGGGAGTTGCATATAATATTGTAGAGTTAGAAGACAAAACATTTTCGATGCAACTCATTGAAAAAAACAAGCCTTTTATCGCTACAAAATTTGATTTAAACAGATGTTATGAATCTGATTTTGAAATAGGACATTTCTATTCATATAAAAACCCTCAAGCAATATTTGTAAATAACTTTGTTGCCTCATTAATTCAAGATAATGTCATTAACTCTTTAGTTAATAATAAATATTTTAAAATTTATAAAGATAGGACAGAAGAGATAGAAATCAAAAATAGTGAGCAATTAGAGCAGATATTAAGAGATGAATTAAATTTGGAATTTACAGCTGAAGAGATGGTAATTTTGGAAAAAAGAAGAAGTAAAAAATAGAGAATTTCTTCTTAAAAGACGAACACTTAGTAATTTTTTACCCGCAGGAAATGAGGATATATCACTTATTATAATAGTTACATTAGTTTCTTATTAGTGTAGGAATATGGGCATAAGAGTTATATATCACTTTGTAACTCCTTCAATATCTTTTTACCTTTTTTTATCTGCAAGGAGAGTATCTCCTCTTCTTCTTTTAACGCTTTTTTCTCTTTTATATCTAACTTTTTTCTTGGTATAGCTCGTAAGATTTTTTTACGAGCCTCTAACTTCTCTAATAATATTTTAAGAGATTTTTTTTTGCCTTTTTGTTCAAAATTATCTAGTAGTAGAATTTTTTTAACTTGCTTTATAAATTTTTTGATACTCATAAATGATCCTTTATATGTAAATTTATCTCTTCATCAGTTATAGTTAAATCTTCATTAAAATCCCTTAAATCGCTATTTATATCTATAAAAAGTACCTCTGCCATATTAATTAACTTTTGACTAATACTATAGGCATAGTCACTATCATTCATTAAAGATGTTGCCATTTGATTAGTTATTAGACCTCGCCGAATTAATCTATCAAGAGTTCCATTAGAGATGATCTCATATCTTTTACTCTCTATCTTGGCTTTTGATATAAGCATCACAATCTCCTCATCTTGATTACTATCTTTGATACTCTCTATGGTTCTAAGTAATTGTATTAATCCTTTTCGTATATTATTATATTGCTCTTTGATATACTTGTTTTTACTTATCGTATATTTAAACATATTTTTCTGTAAATGTTTGGTATCTTTGATAGCTTCTACTATATCTCTATTGGCAAGTTTGAGTTTGTAGAGTTCTTGGATATATTCTGTTGCCATAGATACTTGTGCTTTGGTAGCAAAATCAATAATTTCACCATATATACTTTTTACCCAGTGATGGTAAAAATCATCTATATTTATAGCTTTGTAAGTATATTCATCCTCTATCACTGCGTCTAAATCCATAGTAGAGAGTATATTCTTCTTTTTTAGATTCATTCCCCGTGATATAATATCAAATGCATTGGCATAAAGGTGTTTTGTCTCCATCACTATAGCTACAAGTGCTGTAGAAGGTAGTACTAAAGCAGAACTATCAAGATATTTTGATTTTCCTTTATACATGCCTTTTGCTATAAATAAAGTATTTAAAAATTCTACCAAAAGAGATATAAAGGGTGAGACCAAAAGTACACCTACTATATTAAAAATAGTATGAAAAAGTGCGAGTTTCATAGTGTAATCATCAATCCCTATACCAACATACTGAGCCAAATAATCCACAAGTTTTGTTAATTGATAGATAAAAGCAACTGCTACAAGCCCAGTAATGATATTAAATATAAAATGAGCAACTGCTAATCTTTTACCATTTTCATTTGCTTTTAATGCACCAAGTATAGCCGTAACCGTTGTACCAACATTAGCACCAATTGCCAAAGCCAAAGCATTAGCATAATCAATCTGACCTGTAGCAAGAGCGGTAATAATAATAGCCATAGTTGCACTACTTGACTGAATAACCACTGTTGCAATAGCACCTACAAGAACATAGATAAATACACCAGCATATCCAGCCATAGCATATTGAGCTAGGTCTATACCATCTTTGAGTGTCTCAAACCCCTCTTTCATATAGGAGATACCCAAAAAGATAATACCTAAGCCTATAAATACAGAAGAGATACCT
>JADGER010000200.1 GCA_016744315.1 Sulfurovaceae bacterium | reverse complement strand
TTACCCGCTCTCTTACTATTTCAGCAATTTTAAGTGAACCATCCAAGTCTGTATTTGGACACATAACTAAAAATTCATCACCACCTAAACGACAAACAATATCATCATTCCTAAAAGTCTCTTTAAGTGTTTCCGAGAGTATTTTCAAAACTTTATCTCCCGCATCATGACCATGGGTGTCATTCACCTCTTTAAAATGGTCTGCATCTATCATCATACAGCTAAATGGGGTTTTATTTTCTTTTGAATTTTTAAAAAATTGTGCAAGCAATAACATTGCATTACGACGATTTGGTAAAGAAGTCAAAACATCAGTTAAAGACAGTAACTCAAGATGCCTATTTATTTCGGAGAGTTCTTTTGTTCTTTTATTGACTTTTACTTCAAGTGAAAGATTTAAACTCTGTAGCTCTTTGTTGCGTAGTGATACTTGTTTGAAGAGTTCATTCAGTGCAGAGAGTAAAGCCTCAGTTGTTTTATCTCTCTTGACTAAATTAGATTCAAAGGCATCACTTGGGGTTTTCCCTAATTTAATCTCTTTCATCTGTTGTGCCATAATTTGATCTAAGCCAAGAATATGAAATGCCAACCAATTAATGAGGTATTCTAGTAAATGCCTACTGCCTTCAAGATTATGTGGCGAGATGTGAGAATATAAAGAACTTACCTCATTTATAAAGTGTTTATGTTCCAATATATGCTGTTTGAGGTGGCGATTATCGATACACGCCTCAATCATACATGCCTCCTCATCTTCAAAATGGTACACCGTATACTCCACTAACTCTTTAAAAAGTATCTCAATATCATTATAGATAATAATATCTTGTGCTAGTAAATTACCAAAGTTATTAATAATATCTACAAGTTTTTGATGCTGTTCATCTACATTTGCAATACCCGTCTCATAATAATCTTCCCAGTGAAATGATTCCATAATTTACTCTTTCTATAATAATATTATTAATAATATCGAAAAATTATTTTAATCTATATGAAATAAGATTTTTGCTGGCTATTTCATAACTACGAGTCTGGCGTTGAATATACACCATAAACAAAAACCACTTTATTTCGCAATAGGACAATCTCTTTCTGATACATCAAAACGGAAAAGTTCTACTTTACTTTTGGCAGAGATATAAAGATAAGATATATTAACCTCAGCATCAAGAAATCTCTTTGAGGATTGACAGATCCCTGCGGTAACTGCTTGTTGCATACGCGTTTTATCCTCTTTTTGTATAGCCTCATCACTCTTGGCTCCTGTATTGATTTCAAAAATATAGAGTAGAGTATTATTTTGACCTTCAACTTTAGTCAATGTCGTATACTTATCTATCACTTGTGGGAGAGTTTTGGAAAGCTCTTTGCTTGATAGTTCTACTATCTCTTTATTTTGTGTTTGCATCTCTTGTGCTGATAGCTCTCTTGTTTGGGTTTGGTTTGCCAAAGTAAAAGGCGTATAGAGAAATACTATAGCCAAAAATATTATCATTTTTTTCATTGTCTCTTCTTTCTTACCTAAAATATTTAGGTTTAATTTCTTATTATTATGAAGTTATTTTCACAAATTCATCTATTTCATTTTTTATATCTTCATACGCTTTGAGTCCCATTTTTAAATCTTTTGGAATCTCTTCAGAGCTTGCTCCTGCTAATGCTCCCAAAATCATACCTCTGTGGACATTGTCTCCTCCTGCATTTGCATTATCAAGAATAGATTGTTTGAAATTGAAACTATTTTTATATAAAAAATAAAGGATTAAAGGTATTCCATGTTCTGGATAACAAGCAGTGGCAAAACGAGTCGTAATCATATTCTCATCTGTCGCATTTGGCAAGAGTTCACTCAAACGCTCATCTGTGAATTCTGTATGTATTTTCCACATTTCATCTTTTGGAATATTTGCTGGTCCCATAGCATTAGCATACTTTTTTGATAACTCAAAACCATGTAATTTGACAAGAGCTATATCTTCTACGGTACTATTGAGTGAATCCATTGGGGAATTATCATTGATTAAATCAAATAATAAGGGTACTAATTGTGCTAGAGCCGAAGAGATATTTTGTGATCTATGTGTGAGGTTTTGATGATCTATAGCTATGCCAACACCATCATAAGAACTCTTGGCAGTCAAAGACAAGATAAGAGGACGAATTATACCTCCATGAGAACCTATAGACCATCTATTATGTTGGGTGTTTGCACATAATTCAGGTGCTATACCCTTGCTATAGTTTTCAAACCAATCACGAATATATATTTCTAAATAAGCATCTCTATTTTGCCCTATTGTAGTCATATATGTTATAAAATCATCTAAAAATAGATCTTGATTATATTCCCCATTTTTAATAACTGAACGTATCAAAACTCGTACTAGATTTGCTCCAAGAGTATTCTCCCCAGCTTCTAATCCATGGTGATAATGGTATCTCTCATCAAGCAGTGGCATAGGGTTTTTATGTTCTCCCTCATGGACTTTTAGGTTAATATCTAAATCATTGTATGAAGTATTATAAAATTGAATATGTTTATGTAAAATATCAAAAGGTCTGTTGAGTTGTTTAGCCATTTGTACATTAGGAAAATAAGTATTCCCAACCATAAATGATTCAGGATGAGGATGTGAAGCTTTGTGATAAGCATCAATAGTACCAAATTCATTCTTGATATACTCTCGTTTGTAGTACCAATGTACTGGCATAGAGATGGAGTCTGCGATAAATAGACCCCATAAAGCATTTTTTATTTTGATAGAATTTTTCATAACTTGCTCCTTGTTTTGTGCTAAATACTACTACTAAAATAATCCATTTCAAACTTTGTTTGTGTTACCTTTTCAAAGTAGAGTTTTGCTTTTTGAAATTTATAGTAGGACTCATTTCGTTTAATTTGGAATAGTAATTGAATCATATTTTGTCTATGATAATTACCAAAATGTTCTCTTTGGATGGAATCAGATTGCATATCTATTTGAGTATTTGTAGGAAGTTTGAAACAATTATCAGTTCCATTAGAAGCTCTTATAAAAAGAAATCTATACGCAGCAAGTTCATAATAAAAAAGATCACTAGACTTAATCTTATCATAGGCTGAGTATTTAATTATCTCTTTGAGTGCATCCATAGGGCGTTGGAGACCATGCCATACAAGTGTTGTATGAAAATTCACAACAAAACCAATATTTTTAATTTTATCTGACTGCAACAGTGAATTAAATTGACTATACAGAGATTCAGTAATAAAGTGTTTTCTAAAAGTAGCAATATTTTGACTAATAATAGCAGATTCTTCAGAATCATCTTTATGATTAAAAAGTTCCCATTCTCTTGTTAATATATCATAATGGTGAACAATTTTTAAAGAGATAGCTTTATCATCTTTCAAGTATAGTATATCTTCTTTATTAAGTTTACTAAATAGTAAAATACCTTCTTTGAAAAATGGCAAACTATCACTATAACTTATTGCTGGTTTCTCTTCATCTTTAAATATATCTGAACTAGGATTCATCAGACCTAATCCATATTTTTGTCCAATATAAAGGTAACGAATTATACTTACTATATTAAGTAAATCTGCTTTGTATATATTTTTGTTTGAAGATAAAATGATAATAATATTATGATATAATTTTAATGTTTTTTGAATAAATTTATTAATATCATCACTATTAAAATATTTCTTTTGATTGGCAAGACCATAATAGATAAAAGCTCGTTGCATCCGAAAAACCATCTCTACAGTAATATCTTCTTGTTTGGATGCAAAAATTTTTATAGCACTAGAAACCTCATGAAGCTGTTTCACATACTCTTGTCTTGATATTTCATGGCTACGCAAAAGATCTTCAAGCTCTTCTATTCGTTTGGTAGAATTAGCATATACTG
>JADGER010000026.1 GCA_016744315.1 Sulfurovaceae bacterium | reverse complement strand
CCAAAAGAGTAATACTAGCAAAAGCAAAAAGGGATAGTGAATTCGTTATAATCGCATATTATTTTTTAAGGAGTTAGAATGGCAGTAATAAGTATGGGTGATATTAAAAAGGGTGTACGATTAGAATTAGATGGAAATCCTTTTAGAGTTACAGAGTTCCAACATGTAAAACCAGGAAAAGGTGCAGCATTTGTACGAATTAAAATCAAAAACTTATCTACAGGAAAAGTGATAGAAAAAACTGTTCATGCTGGAGATAAATTTGGAGTTCCAGAATTAGAACAAAATACAATGCAATATCTTTATGATGATGGTGAAATGCTTCAGTTTATGGACACAACTTCGTATGAGCAGATAGGATTAACGCATGAGCAGGTTGGGAAAGATACTTTTGATTATATGATTGATGGTATGGAAGCAGAAATTTTATTTCATAATGGTAAAGCTATCTCTGTAGAAATTCCTCAGACTGTAGTACTCAAAGTTGTGCAAACACCACCAAACTTTAAAGGTGACTCACAAGGTGGTAAAAAACCAGCAACACTAGAAAGTGGAGCAGTAGTACAAGTACCATTTCATATTTTGGAAGGTGAGATAATTAAGGTAGATACTGTAGAAGGAAAATACCTAGAAAAAGCAAAATAGTCATAAGGTATCACTGTTTTAACAGTGATACCTTTTTATTTTCTAGCTTGATTAATATCTATCTTAGCATACATGCCTGGAAAAATATTTTTATCACCTTTATCAAATGTAACACGAATTTTTATTTTGTGTGTCATTGGATTAGCATCAGGAATAACAGCTTTAATTTTACCTGTAGTACGGTATTCTAAAGAAGGTATTGTTACTTGGACTGTATCACCTTTATGAACATGTTTCATAATACCTTCAGAGATAGAAACATCAATCTCTAAATCTTCTGTATCAACCATCATAATTGTAAGCATTCCAGGCATAACCATATCACCAACTTTAATATTCTTTTGTACGATTACACCATCTGATGGTGCTTTCATTTTAAGATAATTAAAGACTGTAGCTAACTGTTTTGCCTTGATAGACATCTGCTCAACCATTACCTGAGATGTCTCAAGCATAGCTTCAGCATTTTCTGCCATAGTATTGAGGTCACCTATATCTCCCATAGGCATCGACATTTTACTATTACTTCTAGCTTCTAATTTATCTTTGCGTTTTTGTAATATTTCGAGGCGTTTTCTCCAAAATTCAACAACTATTTTTGATTGTTCTAATCCTAGATCAGCTTGAGATTTCATTATATCAAACTCAGCAGATTCCATTTCATAGAGATCATCTTCTCGTTCAACAAAATCTCCTAGTTCTACAAATACTTTTTTAATGTAGCCCATATAGCGACTTCCTATCATCTTTTGACCATTTGAAATCACTGTACCTGTGAGAGTAATTTGATTTGCATTAAGTCCAAGTGTCATAAAAAGAAAGAGTGTAATAAATCGTAATTTTTTCAACAAATTATCCTTATTATTTTTAATTCAAATAATACTACCATTTTCTTAATTGTGTATGACACTCCATACATTGTTTAGTAATTTTGGTAAAAGCCTGAATAGCTTGTATAGGATCACCATCTCTAAATCTTTCAAGAATATCTTGTGTTTTTTTCTTGATATTCTTTTTGATTTTATTGCTCATTTGAACTTTATTATTAGTATATCGAGTCATTACATCTTGTTCTTCTACTTCTGCGAGTGGTGGTTGAATCTTTTCAATAGTAGTAGCTAATTTAGCTGTACCTTCTTTAACCATATCAAAATTATTATAGAAAAATCCATTTTGAATATCTTGCATGGCAGATGCCATTGTCTGCATATCCAAAATTCTATCTTTTTGCGTATATGGATTAGCATTTAGTATTGTACCGATTATAGCAATTGCAACCAGTGATTTTTTCATTTTAACTCCTAGTGTGTAATATTTTATGTAACAAATTGTACCACATAAAAATTAATATATCAAAATAATTGAGGATTTGAATTGATATGTATAACTGAAGTTTATTCTTTAAGTTTCTATTTAGATAAAGATTGTTATAGTTTTTTGTGCAGAAACTGCAGATATACCATATAGACAACAATTCATGGAGGATTGAAAATGAAAAGAATAGTATTGGCAAGTGCCATCGCAATTGCAAGCATTACAACAGCGCAAGCTGAATTTAGCTTTGGAGATATGTTCAAAGATATGAAAGATGCTGCAACATCTATGAGTCATGACGCTAGAGATAGCGTAACAGCTATGAAAGATGGTGCCGTTGAGACTAGTAAAAGTGCAGAGAGAACCGTAACTAATGTGAGTAGAGACGCTAAAGACTCTGCTGTCAAAGTTTCTGACGACTTAAAAACAAGTGAAATCGCTACTGTAAACAGTTCTGAAAGAGCTGTAACTAATATCAGTAAAGATGCTAGAGATAGCACTATTGAAATTGCTGAAGATACTAAAGATTCTATCACTAATACAACTAGAGATATGAAAGATAGTTCTACTATGGCAACGAAAGATTTCAAAGATTCAGCTGTAGCAATTTCTCATGATGTAAATGATGCAACTAAAACTGTATCAAACGATTCAAGAGATTCTGTTAAAACTGTATCAAATGATTCAAGAGATTCTGTTAAAACTGTATCTAATGATACAACTGATTCTGTAAAAACAGTATCAAATGATTCAAGAGATTCAGTTAAAACTGTATCTAATGATACAACAGCTTCTGTTAAAACTGTATCAAATGATTCAAGAGATTCTGTAAAAACTGTGTCTAACGATACAACAGCTTCTGTAAAAACTGTATCAAATGATTCAAGAGACTCTGTAAAAACTGTTTCTAATGATCTTGATGATGCGACTAAAACTATTTCTAATGATACAACTGCTTCAGTAAAAACAGTATCAAATGATTCAAGAGATTCAGTTAAAACTGTATCTAACGATACAAGAGATTCTGTAAAAACAGTTTCAAATGATCTTGATGATGCAACTAAAACAGTATCAAATGACTCAAGAGATTCAGTTAAGACAGTATCAAATGATTCAAGAGACTCTGTAAAAACAGTTTCTAATGATCTTGATGATGCAACTAAAACAGTATCAAATGATTCAAGAGATTCAGTGAAAACTATTTCTAATGATTCAAGAGACTCTGTAAAATCTGTTTCTGATAATGTAAATGATTCTACAAAAACTATTTCAAATGATTCTTCTGATGCAGTAAAAACAGTATCAAATGATATGGATGAGTCTACAAGAACTATCTCTAATGACTCAAGAGATTCAGTAAAATCAGTTTCTGATAATGCTAATGATTCTACAAAAACTATTTCAAATGATTCTTCTGATGCAGTAAAATCAGTATCAAATGATATGGATGAGTCTACAAGAACAATCTCTAATGATTCAAGAGATTCAGTAAAATCAGTATCTGATAATGCTAACGACAGTACAAAAACAATATCAAATGACTCAAGAGATGCAGCTAAAACTGTTTCTAATGATGCAAATGATGCAAGTAAAGAAGTTAAAAAAGACTAATTTAATTAGTTTAAAATTTTAATTTACTATACTAAACAAGGTAGCTTTTATAGCTATCTTGTTTTTGTTATTTATATACTATTTATAAAAAGATAGATATTATATAAATAATAAAAAATATTTTATATCATTCTAAGGAGAATAAATGAAGCACGAAAGTAAATCAATAATTTCAATAGTAGGATTAGCTACCTCTTTGATACTAGGGGCTACAGTAATTTCTTTAGCTGAAGATACAAATACTACACAAGAAATAGCAAGAAGTGGTGGAGATGTAGTAATTACAATACCCACAGTTCCCATACCTGTAACACCTATTGAAGTAACAACTATAGGTGGAAATCCTCCTGTAATAGAGAATATTGATCACTATAAACTAAGAGCTATGGCTACATCAGGAAATCGTCCACCTGTAGCAGAAGCTAAGGCAAAAGTAGAAGAGAAAGATACAAAAGTTGGAGAAGTACAAAGTAGTCGAGTAAGTTCTTATTTGAGAGGAAAACTCCAAAGTGTAGAAAGTGTAACTAAATCACTCAAAGATGCTGGTTTTACTGTCTTGTCATCTATGGCTATTGATAAAAAAGCAAAACTTACTTCTATTGTTTTTACAAATGAAGCTTTAACAACGATGGTAGATAAGAAAAACAGAGGATTTGCAGGTTCTTTAAGAGTACTTGTCAATGAAATAGATAAAGAGATAGCATTTAATAACCCTTTATATGTTTCAAAAGCATTTATGCAAGATGATTTTGATGCAAATGTAACAGCTAAAGTATTAAGTGATATTAGAAATGCTTTTCCACAACTAACAAACTGTAAAGATCAACTAAAGTTTAACCTCCTTCCAAAGTATCATTTTATGGCATCTATGCCTTATTATCAAGATATGATGGTCTTGGCAAAAGGGGCAAGTACACAAGCTTTATTAGATAGTATCAAAGAAAAAAACCAAAAAAAGATAATGTTTAAACACCAAATTTCTAAAGATAGAGTAGTAATTGGAATTAAGCTTTCTAAAAGAACTTCAAAGTTTATTAATAAAATCGGTACAAGAAATTCAGGACTACTTCCATATCCTATTATTATTGAAAATGGAGAAGCAAAAATATTAGATCCAAAATATTATATAGCTATTATGTATCCTGAACTTAAAATGTCTGAATTTATGACTATAGCTACAGTCCCTGATGCAATAGAGAGTGATGCTACAAAAATATTTAGATAATCTAAAACTCTACTTTCCTGTATAAAATCTGTCTACTAGCCTATAAAATAGGCAGTAGATACCTCTTACCTCTTAAAAATCTTTCTACTCTACGCTATAATAAACAAAAAAGGAAAACTTATGGAATATATGTTTGCCCAAGGTTTCTTAGGAACTCGTGCACCATTTTTTATGGATTTTGTGACACTTATTGTTACGCTTTTACCTCTTCTTGTAGCTCTAGCAATAGTAGTTGCAAAGAAACGGCAATATGAAGTACATGCTTTACTTCAAACTATTATTTTTGTTGTCTCTTTAGTCATTTTTGGATATTTTGAGTATGGAGTTCGTTTGGGTGGTGGATTTGAAGCTTATTTTCAAGAGAGTGGGGTAGGACATAATTATGCTATTATTGTATTAATAGTCCATATATTTATTGCCACAGTTACACTAGGTCTTTGGATTAGTACAATTATTAGTGCAAAAAAAGATCGCGGACACAAACTCTTACCAGGTGTTCATAGTTTGGCTCATAAAAAAGCAGGTATTCGTACTTTCACAGGGATTACACTTACCTCATTTTCTGGTTTGTGGGTCTATTTATTACTTTTTGTATTTTAATAAAAAATATAGGATGAAGAGGAACTAATATGAGATTATTATGGATAGTAGCAGGATTAACGATAGCATTACTAGCACAAAATAATATAGAGTATCAAACAAAACAAGCGATTGTAAAAATTTATACAGTATCTAAAGTACCAAACTATCAAGAACCATGGAATAGTTCTACGCGTCGTTCTAGTGGTTCTGGTGCTATTATAGAGGGAAATCGTATTTTGACTAATGCACATGTAGTAGCCAATGAAACCTTTATTGAAGTACAAAGATATGGAGAGAGAAAACGATATATTGCTAAGGTACTAAGTGTATCACATCAAGCAGATATGGCTCTTTTGGAGGTAGAAGATAAGAGTTTTTTTAAAAATATTACACCTCTTTCTTTGGGAGAACTTCCAGAAATAGAACAAAAAATTGTTGTTTATGGATTTCCTTTGGGAGGGAATACTTTAAGTGCAACATCAGGAGTTGTCTCTCGTATAGAGCATCACCGTTATGCTCATAGTGGAGAATCATTTTTGACTGTTCAGGTAGATGCAGCTGTAAATCCAGGCAATAGTGGTGGCCCTGCTTTATCTAATGGTAAGATTGTAGGGGTTGTTATGCAAAACCTGAGTAAGTCACAAAGTATAGGCTATATTGTACCTGTGAATATGGTGAAACATTTTCTTACCGATATAAAAGATGGTACTTATGATGGATTTGCAGATTTGGGACTAACAATCCAAAAGATGCAAAATCCTACAATTAAAAAATTCTATAATGTAGATGAAAATAGTACGGGAATATTAGTAGATAATCTTGTTTATACAGCTTCAGAAAATGGAACAATTAAAACAAATGATATTATCACAGCTATCAATGGTCATACTATCGAAGATGATGGGACTGTAGCATATCGACCGTATGAGTATAGTTCTTATAATTATTTTATAGATCAAGCACAAATGGGTGAACAGGTAAAAATAAATATATTAAGAGATCAAAAACAGCTAGAAGTTAATGTTACTCTAGAGCATACAGCAGATGATCTTTTGTTGGTAAAAACAAAAGAGTATGATGTAATGCCCCGGTATTTTATATATGGAGGCTATGTATTTTCTCCATTATCTCGAAATCTACTTGTTATAGGTAGTAATAAAATTCCTCTTCGTTATTATGCTACACAGTGGCCAACAAAAGAAAAAAAAGAGGTAGTAGTCCTTTTGAAAGTTTTGGCATCGGATATTAGTAGAGGAAATTATGGTTTCAATCTTTGGCCTATAGAAAAGCTTAATGGTAAGACATTTGATAGTTTTAAAACTTTTTATGAAATGGTTGAATCTTTTGATGGAGAATATTTGGTTTTGGAAGATATAGATGGAGTAAAGGTTATAATATCTCGTAAAGAAGCACTTAATAAACAGTCATCTATACTCAAAAAATACAATATTGAGTTTGATAGATCAGTAGATTTGAGAGCAAAAGAGTAATCCATACAATATCTAAGCAAAAAAAAGTTATAATCTTACAAAATATTAGTACAATAAAGAGGATGTATAGATGGGTGATAGTGTATTTACTTATATAGGTTTTATTACAGGGCACGGTAGTATGTTGATAGTTGTTCATCTACTACTAGTTACAGCAATTATTCTGTTTCTTGCAAAGATGGCAACAAGGAGTCTAAAAGCAGTCCCAGGTGGAGTGCAGAATGTACTAGAGGCGTACCTTGGCGGTGCAATTTCTATGGGTAGAGATGTTATTGGTGAAGAACTAGCAAGAAAATATCTTCCTTTAGTTGCAACTGTAGGACTTTTTGTTTTAATATCAAATGTTATTGGTATTATTCCAGGATTTGAAGCACCTACATCAAATATTAATGTAACTTTACCATTAGCACTTTTAGTATTTTCTTACTATAACTACGAAGGTATTAGAGAAAATGGTTTTGTTAATTATTTTGCACACTTTGCAGGTCCAGTTAAAATACTTGCTCCATTAATGTTCCCAATTGAGATTGTATCGCATCTTTCTCGAATTATCTCTCTTAGCTTCCGTTTATTTGGAAATATTAAAGGTGATGATTTATTCTTATGGGTTCTATTAATGTTAGTACCTTGGTTTGCACCACTTCCTGCATATCTTTTATTGACATTTTCTGCTCTTCTTCAGACTTTTGTCTTTATGATCTTGATCTATGTTTACCTTGCAGGTGCTGTAGCAATTGAAGATCACGATAATTCGGCTCACGCTTAATTATTATTTAGAAGGTTGATAGTATGAGAATCGAACGATCTAAACTTGGTTCTCTTATTAACTTCCTCCTTGGTGCCTCTTGGGCATTTGTTTTTATCTCCATTATTTTTACTTTTCTTAGTTATATTCAGTTAAATATTATAGATGCTATTTTTATGAGCTTTTTTGCAGGACTTCCTGGAGTATTTTTGGTAGTTTTATTAGAGTATATGATAGTAGGTCAAGAAAAATTAGATGAGATGAAAATACAAACTAAATTACTTCAAGAGATAGTATCTCAAACTAAAAAAGAATCAGAAGATACAAATACTTTACATACTCCATGATCTCTTATGCTATAACAGACCCCATAACACTTAATTTTTCTACTCTCTCTGATGATCTAAAACGATTTGCTAGTAAAGCAGATATGATTGTATATCGTGATAAAAAAACTCTAAATTATACTTCTAATGCCAAAGCTTTTATTACAGAAGCCAAAAATCATAATTTTCAAAAAGTACTGCTTCATAGTCATCTTAGTTTAGCTATAGAATTAGAAGTAGATGGAGTACATCTTACAAGTGGAGAGTTTGATAGTATAGAGTTTGCTAAAGCTAAAGGTCTCTTTGTAGTTATAAGTACACACTCTTTAGAAGAGGCAACACTAGCTCAAAAGTTGGGGGCAGATATGCTTACTTATAGTCCTATATTCACTACTCCAAATAAAGGCAAACCTATAGGTACCCAAGCACTGCAAGAACTCCAAAAAGTTATAAAAATACCTATTATTGCTTTAGGAGGTATTCTTAGAGATGAACAAATCAAAAGTTGTATAAAAAGTGGTGCATCAGGTTTTGCATCCATACGATATTTCATTTAAACTTGATTGACTTTGACTAAACTATTTTGATATAATCCCCATAAATGAATAGAGTATAAGGGATTAAAAAAGAATGTCAAAAAGTTTATATGAAACATTAGGTGTAAGTGAGAGTGCTAGTAGTGATGAAATAAAAAAAGCATACCGTAAACTTGCACGACAATATCATCCTGATATTAATAAAGAAGAGAGTGCTGTAGATAAATTTAAAGAAATTAATGCAGCGTATGAAGTTTTGAGTGATACTAATAAAAAAGCACAATATGACCAGCATGGAGACCAAATGTTTGGAGGTCAAAACTTTCATGATTTTGCAAGAAATCAGGGTGGTCAAGGAGATCTTGATGAGATACTTCGCCAGATGTTTGGCGGTGGTGGCGGTGGCGGTGGCTTTGGTGGAAGACAAAGCGGGTTTGGTGGTTTTGGAGGAGGCGTAAATTTAGATTTACAAGTCTCAATTACTATCCCATTCCTTATTGCTGTATTAGGTGGAAAACATAATATATCTGCAAATGCCCAAAATTTTGATATTAAAATTCCTGCTGGCATTAAAAGTGGTGAAACTATGCGTGTGCGAGGCAAAGGACAGAGTCAAGGTGGACAGGTAGGAGATTTACTTATCAAAGTAGAAATAGCTTCGTCTGATGAGTATGAAAGAAAAGAGGATAATCTTTATAAAAAGATTGATGTTCCATTGAAAACAGCATGGTTTGGTGGGAAAATAGAGGTTATAACTCCTCAAAAAGAGGTTTCTCTTAAAGTACCAAAAAATACTAAAAATGGTCAAAAGTTTCGATTAAAGGGAAGTGGCATTCCTAATAGAAAAACTGCGATGAGTGGTGACTTATATCTTGTAGCAAATATAATAATCCCTGATATAGATAGCCTAGACAAAGAATTACAAGCTACTATAGAAGAGAAACTCTAAAATGGACTATTATGCACAGCTATGATGAACCAGTATATCTTATTAGCGTAGTAGCTACAATACTTGATATTCATCCACAAACATTGAGACAATATGAAAGAGAAGGCTTAGTTACTCCCTCACGCACACAAGGGCGTATGCGTTTGTATTCTCAACGAGATATTGATAAAATGAAGATGATATTGCGTCTTACAAGACAGATGGGTGTAAATTTAGCAGGTGTAGATGTCGTACTAAAGCTCAAAGATAAGATTGACAGTATGCAAGAAGAGATAGAGCAACTGCGATCAGAATTGAGTAAAGTAAATCGTAATGGCTCTGTTCATAGTAGCAAAGCTATGGTAACAAAAAATAGTTATGATATTATTATTTTTGAAGATTAAGGATTATATAAATTTATGGAATGTAAACATTTTGGTACTTGTGGGTCGTGTAGTCTCTACGAAATAGATTATGCTTCTCAGCTCAATCAAAAAAAAGAGACAGTTGAAGCTTTGTTGGCTCCTTATTATAATGCTTCTCTTGAGTGTTTTGAATCACCAGAGAGTCATTATCGTGCTAGAGCAGAATTTCGTATTTGGCATGATGGAGATATTTGTAGTTATGCTATGGGTAATTTGGAAAAAAAGGGTGCAGTTACTATAGAAATGTGTCCTAAAGTCATAGAACCTATAGAACAAAGAATGTGGAAACTCTTGGATAGTATTAATAACTCATTTGTACTTAGTCATAGATTATTTACTATAGAATTTTTGGCTACAACGACTAATGAGTGTTTAGTAAGTATGATATATCATAAAAAGCTAGATGATGAGTGGCGTAAAGTAGTCACACCTCTTGCACAAGAGTTAGATATTAAGATTCTAGGTCGAAGCCGAAAACAAAAAGTAATACTGAGTGATGAGTTTGTAGTAGAAAAACTCAATATAGATAATAAACTTGTAAGTTATAAGCAGTATGAGAGTGGATTTACTCAACCAAATCCTCTAGCAAATATTGCTATGATAGAGTGGGCTATTGCAAGAGTACAATCTATTCCTACACCTCGGGGTGATTTTTTGGAGAGTTATTGTGGTTTGGGTAATTTCACGATACCTTTATCACATTATTTTACAAAAGTATTAGCCACAGAGGTAAGTAAACGATCTATCTATTCTGCTCTTGAAAATTGTGTTCTTAATAGTGTAGATAATATCTCTTTTGTACGACTCTCTTCAGAAGAGATGACACAGGCTCTTAACAAAGAGAGAGAATTTGTTAGGCTCAAAGATATAGATCTTGATAGTTATAATTTTAGTACAGTATTGGTAGATCCACCACGCATGGGACTTGATGAAGCGACAATAGAGCTTATATCTCATATAGAGTATATTATTTATATCTCTTGTAACCCTCAGACGCTCCAAAGAGACTTGGAGATACTCACAAAAACACATTCAGTTGTAGAGTCAGCTTTATTTGATCAATTTCCACATACAAATCATATAGAGAGTGGGATCTTTTTGAAAAAAAATAAAGGAGAATAGATGAAAATATTTTTAACAATTCTTCTTTTACTTGTGAGTCTAAATGCTAAAAACTATACACAAAAATATGCTGTTCGTCTTTTTATTAATGATTTAGTACACAAGCATAAATTTAATCGTTTAGAACTTACAAAACTTTTTAAGAATGTAAAGTATCAGAAAAAAGCTTTAGCTGTGTATGTTCCATCATTGCGTCCAATTATAAAAAGACCAAAGAATTATAAAAAGCCCAAAAAGAGTGGTTCTTGGGATAGGTATGAAGGGTGGTTATTAAAAGAATCACGCGTTAGGAGAGGTGTTGCTTATATGCAACAGCATAAAGCTACACTCCAAAAGGCTTATGCCAAATATGGTGTACCTCCTGAATATATTACGGCTATTATTGGTATTGAGAGTTATTATGGTGTGAATACAGGAAAATTTCCTGTATTTGATACTCTCTGTACACTCTCATTTGAACCAAATAGAAGAAATAAATTTTTTAGATCACAGTTAAAAGCCTTTTTAATTATGACTAAAAAAGAGAGAATAAATCCCAAGGGTATCAAAGGTTCTATCGCAGGTGCTATTGGACTAAGTCAGTTTATGCCAAGTAACTATGAGCAATTAGCAGTTGATTTTAATAATGATGGTAGAAAACAGATGAATAACCATGTTGATGCAATTGGAAGTATTGCACATTATTTTCAAAAAAATAGATGGCAAAAGGGTAAACCTGTAGCTGTAAGAGTGACTTATAAAGGGAGTAGATTTAATGCTTTGCCTACAGGATATAAGCACAAATACCATAGATCTTCCCTGAGAGGTATTGCTCCTGTCAAACATTTTGATTATCAAGATAAAGTACATCTTATTAAACTAAAACGATTAGAGTATGATGAGTTATGGTATGGAGCAAAGAATTTTTTTGTTATTACTCGATATAATCATAGCAATTATTATGCTATGGCAGTTTATCAGTTAGCTAATAAAATTAAAAAGGGATATAAACAACGCTATGCCTTTGATGTAAATGATGGTTCAGACTATAACTAAAATCCAAAGTTCATAGTCTGAAAATTTGGATCCATATAGCCAAATTGAGTACTTGTTGAACGAAGCATTGTAATATCCATCTTAGGGTCAATACCCTGAGGACAAACAGCTGTACATTCTCCACAGAGTGTACAATCCCAAACCCCATTATCTTGAATAGCATCAATAGTTGCTTTTACATCAGCTTCTCTTTTATCTGCACTATATCTATACGCACGAGTCAGAGCAAAAGGACCTAAGAATTTGGGATTGACTGCATATACAGGACAAGCAGAGTAACAAATATTACAAAGAATACAATCACTTTGAAGCTCTGTAACTTTTTCATCGGCAATAGTTATATTGACTTTTTGTTCTTGATGAAGCCAAGTACTAGCTCTTTGTAGAGTCTCTTGAGCAGTTTTTTTATTTACTATAAGATCTCGTACTACTGTATGATACTCTAACGGAGAGATATTGTCACCCTCTTGTACTTTATAACTACAGGCTAGCTCTTCTCTTGCATTCACACGCACAGAACAAACACCACAAATACCACTTCTACATCCTGCATTAAAAGATAGTGTCGCATCACTATTTGTTTTAATATACTGTAAAGCTTGTAAAAGAGTAAGACCAGAAGGGACTTGATAGCTTTGGGTATGCTGTTGAGGCATATTTGTGGAATCAAATCTTTGTATTTGTATAGTTATCATTATGCTTCCTCCTCCTCATTGTCTTCAATTACTTCTACAACTTTTTTTGCTTCTTTGGGCAATACAAATGTACTGGGTATTATTTTATTTTGTTCAAACTTATATAACTCTATACCTTTTGCAGCTATAAGTACATATCCCTCAGCTACCATAAACATAGATTGAAGCTCCACATCAAACTCTTGACCAGATGCTCCTTCACCAAAATTCTTTATTATATTAAAGTAAGTTTTTACTGCTTGAACTAACTCTTTATTAGAAGATACTACTATTTTTTCTTGTTCTTTTACACCATCTTCTTTGGATTCAACTAGCCATATTTCACCCTCAAATCCTGCAATATACTCTTTGTCTAGTTTTTTGATAACTCTAAAGAAAGGTTTAGGCTTTGCTTGACAATCATCAAGCATATCTCCATATTGTGTTACTCCATGGTATGTTAAGTTATTATCATTTTGCTCAACACTATAGCGTATGCCATCAATAACATATAAACCTGTTTTTGGGAGTATATTAGTATCATTATTATAGTGGTAGGAGAGTTTAATATTTTTATCATTTTTATATTGCATTATATCAATAACACTTATATCTTCATTTTCTTCAAACTGATAGCTAATTGTATAATCAGCCATCAAAGCTATGCTTATTAGTCCACTTAGTAGAATTTTTTTCATTTTTTACCTATTCATATCGTATAATAATTGGTGGGAGTTCTTGTTGTGGTTTATCACCTATCTCAATAGGATAATTAGTTTGACCATTTACTTGAATACTATAGTTACCTTCTTGAATATCTTTAAAGTAATACATACCCTCTCCATCACTAATAAAGCTAGCTATTTTAAACCACTCTTTGGATCTATTTTGATAGAGATCTATAGTCACACCTTTGAGTGAATAGGGTGTTGTTGAAAGAGAATTAATGGCATTAACTTTGCCTTTTATATCTGAGGCGATAGCACTACTCAATAGTAGGCTTATGGTAACTATTTTGATTATACTTTGTTTTACTATCATAGTTTCTCCTTTTTATTTGCTAAGAGCAGGACCTGAGCCATCTGTAGCTGCTAGTAGTGGTGTGGCATTATTAGAACTGTATCCCTCAATTATTTGTTTATCCATAACAATAATTATAGGGTCTAATAATTCAGCAGATAAATTATACTGATCAATATTTGCGTTTTTACTTAGATCTTTAAGGTTAACAGTTGTATATCCATATCCTGCAATTTGGAACTTTAAATCAATCTTATCCCAATTTGATTGCTCTCCGGGAATCATAAGATGTGCTGTACCAAATTTGACTCTTTGTAATTGTGGAGCAATAAGTACTTCTAAGGTATCAACAAGACTTTTGACTTTATGTATTGAACCATCTTCATTTTGAAGTTCTACTTTAGCTTTTATATTCCAATAGGGATTACTAATTTGTGCAATTAATTGATGCGTATTTTGGACAAGAAAATAACCCAATACTACAGTTATAATATAGCCTGCAAATGCACCAGTTGTTTTAACATCCCATTTAGATAATGTACCCTCAGCAGTTATTTTTGTATCAGGGAATAGTTTATATATTACTAAAGCAGGTATCATTGGTAATAATACATATAGTATATACAGAACAAAAGAGAAGATGACCGTTATAATCTGTTTATCCATTTTTTTACTCCTTTTTATGACTCATATATTATACATCAAAATAATTTAACTTAGATTACTCTTTTTATACTACTTATCTAATCTTCTTTATGTTATATTTCAAGAAAGATATTTTTATCTATTATAAGGAATTATCATGTTAAAAAAATTATTACTTACGGTTTTGCTCTCTTCTTATATTTTTGCTTACAATGTAGGAGATAGCATTGATAGTGCTTTGGTTGAGAAACTCTCATTACAAAATGATAAGGTTTATGTGCTTAACTTTTTTGCTTCTTGGTGTCGTTCATGTAAAAAAGAGCTACCAATTATGAATACTTTAGATAAAAAGAATATTATTGGTATTAACATTGACAAAGATAGTTCTACAGGAAAGAAGTTTGTCAAGACTTTAGGTCTTAAGTTTAGAGTTATTTATGATAGTGATAACAGTATTGTAAAACAATTTAGCCCTGTTGGAGTACCTGCTCTTTATTTTGTAAAAAATGGCAAAATAGTAGCACAAAAATTTGGTGCTGTTCATAAAGTTGATGAATATGTTTTAAGCACTCTAAAAGAGACTAAATAATGCGATACATTCTTGCAATAGTGCTAGTATTTGTTGTAAGTGGTTGTGTCAAAGATGTAAGTCCATGGGAAAAGGATACTCATGCCAAAGCAGTTATGAAAGATGGTGATATGAATAGACTTAGTCAAGGATTTGAGGAGCATATTCATTTTGCTAAAGAGGGAACTAAAGGTGGAGGAAGTATATCAGGAGGAGGTTGCGGATGCAATTAAGTAAATTATCTATTGTCGCATCGACTATTTTACTAGCACATCAAGCCTATGCAGAAGATTTCGTAAGAGTACAATATCTTCAATACAATGAAAATGATGATCGTATTGATGTTATGGCTCCTGCACTTGAATTTAATAAAGATTTTGGCACAGACTATACACTGAATGTCAAATTAGTAGGAGACACAGTAAGTGGTGCCTCTCCTAGTTATATTGATACTTCCTCAGGAGCCTCTGCTTATAATAGAGGAGTTGTTAGTGATGTGAATAATATTAATAAGCAAAATATTGATTTTGACGAAGATCGTGCATCTGCTTCTATTGCTCTAACCAAGCGATTAGAAAATCGTGACGAGCTAAGTTTCTCTTATGGTAAATCTTATGAGAGTGATTATGATTCTAATACCTTTGGTCTAAGCTATCTTATGTGGGCAGATGAATCTAAAAATAGAAGTTTTGATATGAGTACAACTTATCAAGATAATACAATATTAATCAAACAGTGTGACCCTTTTAATTATGCCTGTTCTAATAGCGATGCTATAAGTGGTGCAAGTAGTGAGCAAGACTCCTCTTTGGTGCATTTACAGGTTGGGATGACACAGATAATTGATGAGACTTCTTTGGCTAAAATTTCACTTTTTTATGCCTCAGAAGAGGGTTATCTTTCTAATCAATATTATAATATTGTTCGAAATAGTAATACTGTAGAAGCAGAACAAAAGCCTGATGAACGCAGTTCTTATGGATTTGGCTTGAAGTATTTTAAGAATTTTGGTGATTTAACAACTAAACTAGGATATGGCTACTATAGTGATGATTGGGAAATGGATGCACATACGCTTACACTAGATAACTATTATGAAGTTAACTCGGCATTTACACTAGGTTTTGGACTGCGATACTATACTCAAAGTGAGGCAGAATTTTACAGTGCTAACCCTAATTTTTTTACTACACAAACAATTGCAAGTATGGATGAAAAGATTAGTGACTTTGATGCCATGACTTATAAACTCTCGTTTACTTATACCCAAAATGAGAAATTAAGTTATGATTTAGGTATGAACTATTATGACCAAAGTACAGATTTGAGTGCAACTTATTTCTCAGTAGGTGTGAAGTATAACTTTTGATAGAAGTGTATCGCTTTAGCGTAATGACCACACCGTGTGAGTTACGCTTTTATAATGCACCCAAAGCCAAATGTGATACCTGTGCCAATGATATACTCAAAGAGGCAAAGAGGTTGGAGATAAAATATAACTATTTTAATCCTAGCTCTTATCTGCATACACTCAATATGCGTCAAACAAGCACTCTTGATAGTGAGAGTAAAATGCTCTTACAAAAAGCAAAAACTTATTATAAACGCACTCATGGTATTTTTGATATAACAATTGCAACAATCAAAGATAGCTATAACTTAAAAAGCATTCACTCACTCAAAGAAGAAATTACTTCTCTTTCAAGCTATATTGGTTCTGATCATTTTGAGATTAAACGCAATAAACTCTCCTTTGATAACTCTTTTACCAAAATTGATTTAGGTGGTATGGTCAAAGAATATGCGGTAGATAGAGCCTTAAGAATTACCCAAAAACATAAAATTAGCTCTGCCTTAATTAACTTTGGAGGTGATATTTATGCTTTGGGGTCTAAACCAAATGGGCAAGCATTTCAAATTGGTATTAAAAATCCTTATAATCCCAAAGAAGAGCTTTTTACTCTAGCTCTGAGTAATATGGCACTTACAACATCTGCTAGTTATGAGCGAAAAAAGATTATTGAAGATCAAAGTTTTTCTCATATTATCTCAACAAAAGAGAGTAATAATATGCCACTAAGTGCCACTGTTGTTGCCCCTACTACCCTAGAGAGTGGTATCTTTTCTACATCTTTAATGATTGACAAAGATTTAGATACTCAATATAAAAAGTATCTTGTTTTAGAAGACCTCTCAATTAGTAGTTAAATAATTTTGCTTCTTTTATAATCATGCTTGAAAACTACTTAAAGTAAAGTTGTAGTATAATTATATTAAATATTAAAAAATAGGATTTATTATGAAAAAAACGACTTTACTTTTCTTTATGCCATTGTGTTTACTTTTTGCTGAGGTTGATTCTGCTGTTATTGCACAAAGTGCTGAAGAGGCAGTAGTACCATTTTCGAGAAATGGACTTGTTGATGCTAGAGACAAAGCTATAAAGGCTAGAGATGAAGCATCACAATCATTACGAGATAAAGCATCAAATATTTATGTTACTCGAGAAGATGATACGGAAGCTAAAATTGCTGTAGTAGTAAGTACAGAGAGCAATGATACAAATCAATCTACAACAACTCTCGAAGTTCAGAGTAAAGAGTCAAACTCTTCTACTCCAAAGATATAATTAATTTTCTCTAGGATCTACTATCTTTCCAGCTATGGCACTTGCTGCCGCTACAGCTGAGTTAGCTAGATAGATTTCAGAGGTTCTCGCACCCATTCTTCCTACAAAGTTACGATTTGTTGTTGCTACACATCGTTCACCATCTCCAAGAATACCCATATAACCACCCAAACATGCACCACAAGTAGGATTAGATACTACAGCACCTGCTTCTATAAGAATTTCTAATAATCCTTCATGCTGTGCTTGAAGTAATATTTTTTGTGTAGCAGGGGTAACAATCATACGAGTATGACGAGCGACTCTTTTACCTTTGAGTATTTTGGCAGCTATACGCAAGTCTTCAATTCTTCCATTGGTACAAGAACCTATCATTACTTGATCAATTTTTAGATCATCTTTGACAGCTTGTTCTACAGGTTTTCCATTAGATGGTAAGAAAGGATAGGCAATAACAGGAGAGAGAGTAGATACATCTATCTCTATAACTTGACAATAAGTAGCATCTATATCTGAATGATGAATAATTGGTTCATCACGCAATCCATCATTAGCTACAATTCTCTCTTTTAAATAAGTTTGCGTTACCTCATCTACTGCAATAATACCATTTTTGGCTCCTGCTTCAATAACCATATTACAAATAGAGAATCTATCTGCCATACCAAGATAAGGAATAGTATCTCCTACAAATTCTATGGCTTTATATAATGCTCCATCAACACCTATTTGACGAATAAGTTCTAATATAATATCTTTTCCATAGATATGCTCTGCTGGTTCACCACTAAGTACAACTTTGATAGTCTCAGGAACTTTAAACCAATTACCACCAGTAATCATTCCAAAAGATATATCTGTACTTCCCATACCTGTAGAAAAAGCTCCTAAAGCTCCATGCGTACAAGTATGTGAATCAGCACCAATAATAATATCCCCTGGAATAACAAGACCTTTTTCAGGAAGAAGAGCATGCTCTATACCCATATCTTTTTCATCAAAGAAATGTTTGAGGTCATGCTTGTAGGCAAAATTTCTGGAAATTTTTGCTTGATTGGCTGAAGCTATATCTTTGGCAGGGATATAATGGTCAAGTACAATACAAAAACTATCAGGTCTTGCAAGACTCGCTGCTCCACTCTCTTCAAAAGCTCTTATAGATATAGGTGTAGTAATATCATTCCCTATAATCATATCAATATCGACTCTGACTATCTCTCCAGCTTTTACTTCTTTTTTAGCATGTTGTGAAAATATTTTTTCTGTTATTGTTTGTCCCAATTTTTTTCCTTTAAACACATTTAAACGCATTATAGCATTAACTAGTTTTACAAAAAGATTAAAATAAGCTTTAAATTTTTGAAAAAGAATTATTATAGATATAAACTCTAATATATTTTCGCTATAATCAAGCAAAATTCAAAAAATATGGAGTGTAAACCATGCAGATGAATGGTGCACAGATGGTTTGTGAAGCTTTAATTGCCGAGGGTGTTAAGACCGTTTTTGGTTATCCTGGTGGTGCTATCATGAATGTCTATGATGAAATATATAAACAAGATGGTTTTGAACATATTCTTAATCGTCACGAACAAGCTTCTGTTCACGCAGCAGATGGATATGCAAGAGCTAC
>JADGER010000199.1 GCA_016744315.1 Sulfurovaceae bacterium | reverse complement strand
TCTTTTTTTTAGCATATTTTCTCTCTTTAAAAATTCTTTTTGTTAGTGTTACTTTACCTTTTTTTTCCTTATTTCATTGGCATTGGGGATTGCCCCTACATTAAATAAATACACTCTTGATTCAAGAGGAGAACAACCTTATCTCGTTCCACAAAGCCAAAAGAAGCTACAATAAAAAATGTCACAAAACTATCAAACCAATATAAATACTTGTAGGGTGAGAGCATCCCACCAAAGAATGAGTAAGTACTATCTACACTATGACCAAGTTGGAACTCTTAGAGCTGTATCTAATAGTAATCATAATATTGTTAAAGAGATAGTTTATGATACTTATGGGAATATACTCTCTGATTCTAATCCAAGCTTTAAAGTTCCGTTTGGGTTTGCTGGTGGGTTGTATGACAGTGATACACAACTGATTCGGTTTGGGTATAGGGATTATGATTCGTTTACTGGGAAGTGGACTGCCAAGGATCCTATTGGGTTTGATGGTGGGGATCCTGTGGGTGGGATTGACCCTAGTGGGTTGGTAGGAGGAAGTGGAGGTATAGGTATAGGTATAGGAGGAAATATTCATTTAGTTCTTGCAGGAGGAAGTAAATATACTTATACTACTACTTCTGGTATAGTTACTATTACTTGTGCAAGAGTTGGATTAGGTATTTTTATAGGTGGAGGAGTGCTAGCGTTAGGAAGTATAGATTCACCACTTGAAGAGTGTGATGAAAAGGGATGTACTAAAACTTGGTCAATAGGAGCTGGCATAACACTACCATCAATAGGAGATGGAAGCGTAGGAGCAAGTGCTGGAGTAGGTCCATCTGGTATAGGTGTAACTTTTGATGCTCCTATAGGTAGTCCAGGTGCTGGTCTTTATGGAGGTATTGAATTATGTTCCATAGAAACTTGTCCTTATTGATTTTAAGAAAATACAATGTGTGATAAAATTTTAACTAAAATTTCTAATCTTTATCCATTTAGCAAAAATATTAGTAAAAAAATGCATACATTTGGAAATTGGCTAATTACTACTGTCCTAGTAATAATACTATTAAGCAAGAAAGAGTATAGTTTATTGTGTATTAAAGTATATTTATTTAGTATTATTATAACAATTCCTATAACATTAAATGTTTACCTCAGAGAGAATTTATCCAATAAAATGTCATTACTTATGTGTTTAACAATAGTATTTATTTTTATTGGATTAATAATTCCTTATCACTAGTTTTACTCGTTTAACAGTTCTTTCACAGTCTCTCCTCCATTGGAGTGTATATGAGAGCTACAAATTCAAGGGGACTAATTCAAGGGGACTGGTGATGCATTATGCGTTTACTATATAATGGCATGGCTAGAGGGGAACAGATTAGCTCGTTCTACAAAGCCAAAAGAAGCTACAATAAAAAATGTCACATAACCCAAGAGCCATAAACTATCAAACCAATATAAATACTTGTAGGGTGGGAGCATCCCACCAAAGAGTACCACTCTCTTTGATAAGTAGTGGAACTAAGTATTATCTACATTATGACCAAGTAGGGACTCTTAGAGCTGTATCGAATAGTAGTCATACTATTGTTAAAGAGATAGCTTATAATACCTTTGGGAATATACTAAGTGACTCTAATCCAAATCTCAAAGTTCCATTTGGATTTGCTGGTGGGCTTTATGATACTGATACACAACTGACTCAGTTTGGGTATAGGGATTATGACAGCTTTACTGGGAAGTGGTTGGTATAAATTAGGAAACTATGGTATATTCTATATCTTTTCTAAAACTGGATTTATAATTTGTTTAGATCTAGGACTAATAGTGCCACAATGGGGTTACGATCTATTTAATTATTTGGAAATTCGAAATAATTAAACATATTGTCTTGGTCAAAAGGAAATAATTATGAAAACTGGGAAGACTGTAGTGATTGTCAAGAAGAGAGATAAAATAATACTCCATGCTTTAATTATTTCTTTCTTTTTATTTTATACATGTTATTTTTTCTGTTCTGCTCTTCCTGTAATCAGGGATAAAATTTCAGATAAAATAACTCAAAAAAATATTGACTCATTATATCTTGGTATGAATGATGAGGATGTATTAAATATTTTAGGTAAACCTTTCAATACATTTTCTAGTAAAGAAAAGTACATTCTTTCTTATGCAAAAAAAGGTGTTGTTTTTTATACAGAAGTTTATATGTACATAAAAAATAACAAATTAGATGGAATTCATATGGAATTTGATGATGTAGGATTTTATACTTGTACATATGATTACTGCCCTAAAGTGATTGACAGATATACCTATGATATTACCATACCAGTGAATTAATATGTTTGATAAAATAATAATAAATAAAACATTTTTTGCTTATCTATTGTCAATCATAACAATACTTTTGATTTTACTTACAGCCACAATAAATAGTCATAAAATAGCTACTACAAATATATCTAAAAAATTGGATTATATGTATCAACAAGAAAAAATATTAAAAAAAGAGCTAGAAGAGTGTAAAAGAATTCAAGAAATTCAAGGGGACTGGTGATGCATTATGCGTTTCCATCACCCAAAAAGCCCTCTACGCTAAAATAACCAACTAAAAAAGAGTACAAAAATGAAATCCATTATAATACTCCTATCAAACCAAATAACTTATAACTACCAAGAGTATAGTGATGACTTCTTATACATTAGTATCCCACAAGCTTGTGGGAATAGAAACTCTAATTAAACCACTCTTTTACTCTACCAAATGCACTTTCTAATGAGCTTTGATGAGGTTTACTTTCTACGCCAAAACTCTCTTGGAGTTTATCTAGTAGTTCTTTTTGTTGGTCATTGAGCTTTTTTGGTAGGGTCATTTGTATTTGTGCAACAAGTCGACCTTTGGCTCCACCATGTACATCTGTTACACCTTCACCATTAAATACAAATTGGGCTTTATCTTTTGTACCTGCTTTGAGCATAAGTTCTAGTTCACCCTCTAATGATGGTATTGTAATAGCTCCACCCAAAATAGCTTGTGTAAAGAATACTGGAACTTCAATATATATATCATTTCCATTTCGTACAAAGTTTTCATCTTCTTCCACATGGAAAGTTAGGTATAAATCACCTCTTTGTCCATATTTATCTTGATTTCCATGCCCTTGTGCGCGTAAACGATTACCACTATCTACACCTGCTGGAATATTGATATTGATAGTAGCATCTTTATTTTTGAAACCTTTTCCACTACAACTTCTACATTTGTGAGCTATAGTTTTTCCCTCACCCTTACATTTAGGACAGGTTTGAGCAAAAGTCATAGGTCCTTGTCGCATTACTACCTGACCTTGACCATCACAATAGTCACAAGTTTTAAGCTTGGCATCTTTGGCACCAGTACCTTTACAATCATCACAAGGTATTTTATAGTTTATATCTATTTTCTTTTCACAGCCAAATACAGCTTCATGAAATTGTAATTTTAGCTCTTGTTCAAAATCTTGAGAGTACTTTTGTCCTGGATTTCGTTGCGGTTGACCAAAGCCACCACCGCCTCCAAACATAGAGTTAAATATGTCACGCATATCACTACCACCAAAGCCACCACCACCGCCACCGCCTTGGCGATTGAGACCTTCTTTACCATATCTATCATAGGTATTTCGTTTCTCTTCATTGCTGAGTGCTTCATAAGCTTCATTAATTTGCTTAAATTTCTCTTCAGCTTCTTGGTCTCCTTGATTACGGTCAGGATGGAATTTCATAGCTAATTTACGATAAGATTTTTTAAGTTCTGCACCATTACAATCTCTACTTACTTCTAATATTTCATAATAATCAAATTCACTCAATGTTTTCTCCTAATTTCATAGAAATTTTTGCGAATTTTAACATAAGTTTATTATAATAG
>JADGER010000198.1 GCA_016744315.1 Sulfurovaceae bacterium | reverse complement strand
GGGGCAATCCCTTGTGGTTGCCCTTGAATTTTAATATAACTCAAATATGCGTAATATTTTTTCTCTTACTTGCATTATACAAGGGTGTTCTCCCCTGACAACAGCCTACGCATAAAGCATCACTTGACCCTTTATCGGGTAAAATAGAGGTAACAATCACAACTTTTTTTGATTTAGAGTAGATAAGATAGCATACTTTGTTACTTTCCATATTATCTTAGTGGGGGAAGTGATGTACAGGTTTTATCTAATTACGAGCTTGAAAGCTAATATCTTAGAATACATGGTAATTAGCTATAAAAGCTTAGTGTAAAGTACTACTTGACACTTTTTTATTAATTTGCTATACTACTCCTAATAAACCTTTATTAGGAGTGTACTATGTCTATCAAAATGAAAGAGCTAATGGCTCGTACTAATACAGCCAAATCTACGATTCTTTATTATGTCAAAGAGGGATTACTTCCCGAACCTCAAAAACCCAAACCAAACTTACACCTTTATGATGAAGAATGTATAGAGATTATCAAATTTATTAAATATCTCCAAAAAAACTTTAGCTCTTCTATAGCGGAACTCAAAGCAATTATTAATGATAGTAACTTTGATTTTGATAAAGGATTTGAGACAGTAATGGAAACACTGCATGTTTTGATGGGTTCTATACACAAAAGTAGTCATAGCGTAGAGTATATATGTGATAAATATAATATTACACCTCAAAAACTTCAAAACTATGTTGATGATGGATTACTTTTTATGCGAGAAAAAATTTATACTACCAAAGAGTTAGAGATACTAGAGATACTTTTAAATTTGGAACGGATGGAAATGAATCCAGAAGTAGTCAAAACTTATGTAAATCAAGCTCGTAATTTAGCCAAGCTAGAAGTAGAATTTACAAATGAATTTTTGGATGCACAGAGTGATAAGAATAGTGCAGTGAAAGCACTTTTTGATACTACACTTATACTTAAACCATATCTTTACAATATGCATACACTCAATGCCTATCAGTTACAAAAGGAGAACAGATGAGAAAGTTATTAGCTATTGCTGGGTTTATTCCCTATCTTTTAATTTTGCTACTTAATGCTACTGTGGATATAGCTCACAAAATAACTATTCAAAATGTTTTGCTCAAAAGTTATGATGGGGATATGCTTATTATTCTTTCTGCTTTGATTAATGCTATGATACTGCTTCCTTTTATTTTGCTTTTTTCACCCTCAGGATACCTCTCTGACCGTTACGCAAAAACTAAGGTTATTCGTTACGCAGCATTGAGTAGTATAGCCTTGGCTATACTGATCACCATAAGTTATATTCAAGGGTGGTTTATAGTCTCCTTTGGGCTTACTTTTATTTTGGCTATTCAAAGTGCTATTTATTCTCCTGCCAAATATGGACTTATCAAAGAGTTAGTAGGTACTGATTATCTAGGAAGAGCCAATGGTCTAGTCCAAGCAATTACTATTGTGGCTATTTTATTAAGTTCTATACTTTTTTCTATAATATTTGAAAACTATTATGATGGAGCTTCTACACCAAACGAAATACTCCCTCATCTTATGCCTATTGGATTGATTCTTATTGTACTTACAAGCCTAGAGAGTTATTTGGCATTTAAACTTCCAATATTTGAACCAGAAGTATCCCAAGTAAAATTTGAAGCAAAACGATATTTTACTTTAGAATATTTACGGAATAATCTTCGTATACTTAAATCAGATAGAAATATATGGTTGAGTGTTTTTGGATTGGGTATCTTTTGGGGTGTGGGGCAAGTCTTGATAGCAGCATTCCCTGCACATTATAAGACAATGACAGGAGATCAAAATGCTATAGTAATACAGGCTATTTTGGCTGTAAGTGCTATTGGTATTATGGTAGGTTCTTTGGTAGCAGGACGAGCGTCTAAGCTTCATATTGAGTTAGGGATTGTACCACTTGGAGCTGTAGGTATCTTTGGATCATTAATAGCTTTTGCATTTTCTAGTAATGTATTTATGATGGGATTATCAAGTATACTTTTTGGTTTTTTTGGTGGCTTATTTATTGTCCCACTCAATGCTTCTATTCAGTTTTTTGCCAAAGAGTCTCAAATGGGTACGATACTAGCAGGAAATAATTTTATTCAAAATATTATAATGACGCTCTTTTTGCTCACTTCTATAGTTTTTGTGAAAATAGGTTTTAGTAGTACAGCACTCTTTTTGTTTGCTTCAGTAGTAACTTTAGTAGGTTCACTCTATGCAATGCGTGAACTACCAAATCTTTTTGCAAGAATACTTTTATTGCCTCTTTTACACACTCGTTATAAATTGCATGTACAAGGACTACATAATCTTCCTCAGCGAGGAGGAGTATTGTTGTTAGGGAATCATATTAGTTGGATAGATTGGCTAGTAATTCAAGTGGCATCTCCTAGGGCTATTAAGTTTGTGATGGAAAAGAGTATTTATAACCGTTGGTATCTACGATGGTTTTTACAATATTTTAATATTATTCCAATATCAGGAACAGCAAGCCGAGGTTCTATTACTAAGATTAGAGAGCGATTAGATAGAGGAGAGGTAGTAGCACTCTTCCCTGAGGGACGAATTAGCTATAACGGTCAGTTAGGTGAGTTTAAACGAGGTTTTGAGATGGCTATGAAAGATAGTACACATCCTATTATCCCATTCTATCTTCATGGGCTGTGGGGATCAACATTTTCTCGTGCAGATGAACACTATAAAATAATGAGTAAAGAAGGCTCAAAAAGAGATATTATTATCGCCCTAGGAGAACCTCTTGCTCCTGAAAGTACTATAGAAGTGGTTAAGCAAGCTGTAGCTAAACTCTCTTTTGAAACTTGGGAACACTATATATCACAAAAACAACCATTGCAATATGGATGGCTCAAACGATCCAAAGCCCAGCTCTCTAAACGCTCTGTGGTTGATGCTATGGGAAGTGACTTGAATAATGCCAAAATGATAACAGCAGTATTACTTTTTGTAAAATCACTCAAAGTAAAACTTAAAGATAAACAAAATATTGGTGTCTTACTGCCTTCTTCTTCTATAGGATCTATTGTAAATATGGCTCTGCTTGTACTTGGGAAACGCCCTATTAATCTTAACTATACTCTGAGTTCTGAAGCTATGGCAAGTGCTATGGATAGAGCTAATATTACAACAGTTATTAGTTCAGATAAGTTTATAAGTAAGCTTTCTGCAAAAGGGTTTGATTTTGCTGAGGTGATAGGTGAAAAACTCCTAAGTGCAGAGAGTATTGGTGCAGAGTTTAGTAAACCCGACAAGCTTATAGCACTCTGTGAGGCGTATTGTATGCCTACATGGCTTATAGAAAAGTGTTATTTTGAAGAAGTATCGCTTGATGATACCGCCACAATACTTTTTAGTAGTGGAAGTGAGGGAACACCAAAAGGCATAGAACTTACACACAAAAATCTTATAACCAATATTAAGCAAGTTGCAACGCTATTAAACTTCCAAGACAAAGATGTAATACTGAACTCTTTGCCTATTTTTCACTCCTTTGGTCTCACCGTCACTACACTTTTGCCTTTGAGTGAGGGGATTACTATGGTTTCTGCTCCTGATCCAACAGATGCGGCTGCTATAGGAAAACTAGCAGCAAGATACAAAGCTACTATTATGTTTGGGACATCTACATTTTTCCGTTTATATGAAAAAAATCGCAAACTCCACCCACTTGCATTTGAGAGTATCCGAATGATAGTAGCAGGAGCAGAAAAACTAAAACCAGAGATCAAACTTTCGTTTAAAAAGAAATTTGGTTTAGATATATTCGAGGGCTATGGAACTACAGAGACTTCTCCAGTGGTTGCTGTAAATATGCCTGATAGACTTGATTTGGATACAATGCATCCTATTATTGGTAATAA
>JADGER010000025.1 GCA_016744315.1 Sulfurovaceae bacterium | reverse complement strand
TCCCAACACTTTGATACTAAATGTAGTAAATACTGCTCCACTTCCAAACAGTGCAGCCCCAGCAACTAAAGAGACGACGACTCCAAAACTAAAAGAGTTTGTTTTAAAAATCTCTGTCTCAATTAAACTATCTCGTTTGAAAATTTGCCATAACATAAAACTTATAAGAGAGATAACAGAGAATATACTTAAAACAACTATATGTGAGTCATCAAACCAGTTGTATCTATTTCCTTGATATAGGACATATAGCGTTGGAAAAATGAAAAGAGTAAATATCGCTAATCCAATAAAATCAAATTTTCTAACTCTTAGCTTTTGAAACTTACTTTCATCAACAAAAGAGAAAATAAACAGTGATAGTAACCCAAGAGGAATAGTGGCTAGATATATCATTTGCCATGTGTAACTATCTATTAATAAGCCATTAAAACCTACTATAAATGTAGCAGGTGCTATTACTGCACCAATAGCAAACAGTGCCTGAATAAAAGGTTGCTCTTTTTTTGGAAACTCGTAAAATAGAAAAGTTTGAGCACTTATTAATAAAACGCCTCCACTAAATCCTTGCATTATTCTTAAGAGATATTGTAGATATAAATCTGCTGTTAATGTACTCAAAAAACAACTTATAACTAAAAGTAAGATGGAAGTTTTTAATACTTTTGTAATTTCAAATCTTTCTAGTAGAGAGGGAGTTGTCATAAAAGCTATAAGCTTAAAAGATACATAAAGAATATTGAGCCAAACAAACTCATCATTTGTAGCAGACAAGTTCCCTTGCATATCAAACGCACCAAAACTTAACGCTCCTGAAGAGAAGGAGTCCGTCAAGGCGGCAAATATAATCCCGACAATGATGAAGTAGATAGAATTATTTTTCATCTAGATTGATACTAACTTCAGCAGATAACCCTGGCAATAGTTTTTGAGTTGCATTCATATCTGAAAAAACTATTTTTACTGGTACTCTTTGTACAATTCTTACGAAACTTCCTGTTGCATTATCAGGTGCAAGCATACTAAAAGATGCTCCAGAACCAGGGGAGAAACTATCAATCTTACCTGAGAAAGTAACATCTTTAAATCCATCTATCTTAATCTCTACTTCTTGGTTTAATCGTAAATCAGAGATTTGTGTCTCTTTAAAGTTTGCAATCAACCATATATTTTTTAAGTCAACGAGATTAAGCATATTTGCAGTGGCTTTTACATATTTTCCAACTTGAACTTGTCTACTTGCAACTACTCCATCAAACGGTGCAATAATAGTTGTGTCTTTTAAATTGATCTTTGCTAAGTCTGCTTTTGCTTGAGCTTGTTTCATTTGAAATATTGTCATGTTTTTATTTGCGACTAAAACTTTCAAGCTCTTTTTTGTTGCTTCTATCTTATTTTTATTGGCAATAACATCAAAATGAGATTTATTCTTTGCATTTTCATACTCATCAAATTTTACTTTACTAGCTGTATTACTTTTATACAATACTTGAGCTCTTTTGAAATTTAACTTCGCTAATTTCAAACTAGATAGCGTAGATTGATGATTAGCCTCAGCTTGTTTGATGATGCTCTCTTGCATAGAAATCTGCTCTTCTAATATTTGTATTTTAGATTTTTGGATATTTACACTTGCCTTTTCTAGCTCTAATCTTAGTTTATAATCTTCATCATCTATTTGAAAAAGAATATCCCCTTTTTTTACTAGTTGATTGTCTTTTACAAAAACTTTATTTATATAACCTGAGACTTTTGCAGCTATTGGTACTATGTCCACTTTTGTATATACATTGTCTGTTTTTATTATCTTGCGACTATCTTTCAGATACATAAATATCGATGAGAATGCGACTATTAGTACAATAAATAAAATTGCAATTTTTTTTCTTTTCATTTAAATCCTTTTGTGTGTGTTTTGATTAATTATTATGACTTGATATATAAAGCTCTAAATTTTACCTGAGATATATGTGATGTTTCTTCTATTAGCTCAAAACTTAACTCTCTCATAGTATCTCTTTTAAAGAGCGATATCTCTTCATGTGTAAGAGGCCATGGTGGGCCATCATTGTTACCATTGTGTTGGTGTGCTACGACGAGTAGTTTGCCCTCTCTTGCAACTGTATTTACCACTGCGTTTATCATTTTTTCTCTAAACTCTAGTGGTAATGATTGGATCGTTAATGCCTCAAATACAAAGTCAAAATTTTCATGATACTTCTGTGGTATATGAAAGATATCTTGCTTGTCAAAGAAAATGTTAGAATCTGCAAACCTCTTTTGTGCTACATCAAGTGCTGTTTGTGAAACATCTATGGCTACTACATCGTAACCAGCATTATCTAGTGCATAAGCATCATCACCTAAACCACAGCCGATGACCAATGCTTTTCCACTATGCACTTCGCCATTCTCCAAGTAAGTTTGAAGTAATGGATTGACATCTTTTCTTGCCCATGGAATATTTTCGTGATTGTTTTCGTGCTTTTTGTACATCTCCTCAAACGATTCACTTACTTTGTTATGTTCTTTCATTTAATTTCCCTTTTTTGTTAGGTATGGCTTCATAGCACTTCTTGTATACTTTATGACATTGTGAATTGTTGTAGCATCTAATTCTTGCCCTAGTGTATGTAAAAGCGAACTATAAAACTGCCAAGAGAGTGAGATAGAATCTACAAGAAAGTCTATATCCTCTTCATCACTAATACTAAGTTCTTCTCCCACTATGAGATTATTCAGGACTTGTCGTATGCGTCTACGATGAGCGATGTTGTCTTTGATATATAACTCTTCTAGCTCAGCATCTCGTGCAAAAAGTGAAAGCATTTCTTTGAAAAAAAAGCGATATTCCCAGCGTATTTTTATCACTAGCTTTTCATGTTCGCGTAAACTAGCGAGGTTTTTTGGAATTTTATCTGCAGGAGGTGTTGTCTCTTTACGCATCTGTATATAGAGTAGACGCACTATCTCTTCACGGTTTTTATAATGATAGTGCAGATTCCCTGGGCTAATGTCCATCGCTTTTGCTATATGGTTTGTAGTAGAAGACTGTGTACCTTTTTCATTGAAAAGCTCACGAGATGCTTCTAAAATATCTTCTTTTCTTGACATATTTTTTTCCTTATAATCAAATTATAGTGTAATTACTCTAAAATGTCAATAGATTTTAAATAGTATTTAATAGCCTTATATACGATACTTATGAGTATTATTATAATTAATTATCCCAATAATTAGAGTAATTACTCTTGACATTACTTTTTAATTTGTATATAATTTAGAAAATGTCTTAAATCTAACAGTGTATAATGCACGCAATAATAAAAAAAGGAAAAATATGCACAATAAACTAGAGACCCTGATGGGAAAAGCGGGAGGTTTCATCCACGATAACCCTATCAAAGTTATACTAGTAGTTTTGCTACTTCTAGCATTTCCAATCGCACACTTACCACAGATCAAGATGGATACATCTACTGAGGGCTTTATGCATGATAACGACCCTGTACTTTTGCAATATAATGCTTTTCGAGCAGAGTTTGGACGCGATGAACGGATAGCTGTAGCAATAAAAAGTGATAAAATATTTACTTTAGAGTTTTTAAACACACTTAAAGCACTTCACGAAGAGATAGAAGAAAAAGTCCCTTATGTAGATGATGTTACTTCTTTATATAATGTTCGTAACACCAGAGGTGATGGGGATTTACTTATCACTGATGATTTACTTGAACCTATGCCTACTACACAAGCAGATGTAGAGAGTATAAAAGAAAGAGCTTTAGCTTCTCATTTTTACAAAGACTTGATTTTGGGTACTGATGGTAAGATGACTATGCTTATGATAGAGACAGATGCTTACTCTCATGTTGGAGAGAAAAAGGTATCAGTAGAAGATGAGTTTGCCGATGGATTTGAAGAAGCTGAATCAAACACTAGCACTAAAGATAAAAAGTTCCTAACAGATGGCGAAAATAAAGAGCTTCTTGGAGTACTTAATGAGATTGTTAAAAAGTATCAAGATCAAGGTTTAGAGATATTCGTTGCAGGTTCACCAGCTGTAAATAATGCTCTCAAATCTCAGATGAGTGCTGATATGCAAAAATTTACAAGAATGACATTTTTTATTATTTTGATATTTTTGTTTGTTATGTTTAGAAGAGTGAGTGCAGTATTTTATCCACTATTGATTATTATCTTTTCACTGCTTACAACTATTGGTACAATGGCTTGGGCAGGAGTGGCGTTTAAACTTCCTACTCAAATAGTACCATCTTTACTTTTGGCAGTTTCGGTAGGTGCTACGGTACATATTCTCTCTATATTCTTTGATAGATTTAATGCCAAAGGAAGTAGAAAAGATGCCATTGTCTTTACAATGGAGCATTCAGGTTTAGCAATTGCCATGACTTCTATTACAACAGCTATTGGAGTTGGGTCATTTGCAGGAAGTCAGGTTGCACCTATTGCTGACTTGGGTCTTTTTGCCTCTTTGGGAGTTATGGTATCACTATTTTTAACACTAACATTATTACCTGCACTGCTCTCTATTACAAAGCTTAAACCACATGTAAAAGAGACTCACGAGAGTAGTAAGTTAGATAATATGATGAAACATCTAGCAGTAATTCCTGTAAGATATTATAAACAAATATTAATAGTATCTGCTATTTTAGTCTCTATGGCTATCTATTCAGCATCAAAAATAGAACTTACGCATAATCCATTAGCTTGGTTCCAACCAGATAACTACAACAGAGTATCTACAGAGACCATAGATAAAGGTATGAACGGTAGTGTAACTATAGAAGTAACCATAGATACCAAAACAACGAATGGATGGAATGACCCAGAGAGATTAGAAAAATTAAATACTCTTAGTGCAGAACTTGAAACTTATGTAGATCAATATACTCATATAGGTAAAGTTATATCTCTAGCTACCATTGTCAAAGAGACAAATAGAGCGTTGCATAGTAATGAAGAGAAACACTACAGTATCCCTAGAGATGCTAACCTAGTATCTCAAGAGTTATTACTTTTTGAAAACTCTGGAAGTGATGACTTAGAGGATGTAGTAGATAGCCAGTTTAGCAAAGCTAGAGTAACTATCAAACTCCCTTGGACTGGAGCTGTAAAAGCGTGGGATGTATTACAATATGTTAAAGGTGAAGTATCAAGTACATTCTCTAAAGAAGAGGTGATAACTACAGGTATGATTCCTCTACTTATCAATACATTTGCACAATCGGTGAGTTCATCAGTAGATAGTTATCTGATTGCATTTTTAGGTATCTCTATGATGATGATGATTATATTAGGTTCTGTAAGAATAGGATTATTAAGTATGATACCAAACCTTACACCTATTATATTAGGATTACTAATTATGTACACAATGAACATTCCTCTTGATATGTTTACTCTCCTTATTGGTTCCATTGCAATAGGTTTGGCAGTAGATGACACCATACACTTTATGCACAATTTCAAGCGATACTACCTAGAAACTGGAGATAGTGCAAAAGCAATAGAGCTAACATTCTTTACCACAGGTAAAGCATTAGTTATCACAACTATGGTTTTATCACTTGGATTTTATTCATATATGATGGGTGATATGATATCAGTACAAAACTTCGGACTTTTAACAGGTTCAGTTATCACACTAGCTCTTATAGGTGATTTACTCCTTGCTCCTGCATTGATGATAGTTGTTACAAAATGGGGTTGGATAAAGTAGTAGCCTAAATGGCAGACTATAGAGATATAGAGTTTTAAATAGTGACTATTCTATATTTAAAAAGGAATTTTAAAATGAGTGAAATTGAAGATAAAATAGCAGAGCTAAGAAATACTTTAAGAAGTGATAGATTGGATATGTCTTTTGGTGAGATTATGAATATATATGAAGATGGTGATTTAATCATCTCACCAGAGTATCAGAGAGCTTTTAGGTGGAATGATAAACAAAGAAGTGATTTTATAGAGTCTATATTATTAGGTATCCCCATACCGCCTATTTTTGTAGCAGAAGATGAAAATGGAAAATGGGAACTAGTAGATGGATTACAAAGAATATCTACTATACTATCATTTTTTACTATCTTAAAAGGATTAAGTAAAGAAAAAACAGAGAAATATAAAAAATTAACTTCAGGAGAATTAACCGAAGATATCCTAAATAATATAACTATTGATTCTCTACCCTTAAAAATGAAAATTACTATTAAAAGAGCTGTCTGTAGAGTTGAAATTTTAAGATGGGATAGTGACTTCAATATGAAATATCATCTATTTAAAAGATTAAATACGAGTGCATCTCCCCTAAGTGTTCAAGAGGTTAGAAATTGTATCTTTTTAGGTAATTTCAATAATCTATTAAAAGAATTGGCTCAAAATAAAATTTTCAAAAAGATAATACCTATAAACTCAAAATTAGAGAATGAGATGTATTTAGAAGAGTTGATTTTAAGATTTTTTGCATTTAAATTTGAATATAAAAACTTTGAAGTTAAACATAGTATTGAAAATTTTTTAGATAATTTTATGGAAGAAGTTTTTTTAAAAAGTATTAAACTTGATTTAAATAAAGAAAAAATGGATTTTATAAAAGTTATAGATTTTTTAAGTAAAGATGATTTTAATAATAAAATTTTTAAAGCAAAAAATCATCAATTTAATGCAAATTTATATGATTCTATAATGTTTGTAGCTCATAAATTTTATGATGAATATTCTATTAACCCTATTTTGTTTAAAGAAAAAATAGATATATTAAAAAATGATGAAATTTATCAGGAAGTATCAGGACATAAAACTAATTCTATAAAAAGAATGAGCAAAAAAATAGATAGAGCAGTTAAGATTTTTAATGTATGAGAGTATTTTAGAAGAGATAGAAGCTGATAAAGATTGGCGAAATTTAGAGATAAAAAAAATTGAAATTATTTGTCAAAAATTAGATACTGAAGATTATAGAAAACTTATTTTAAAGTCAACTATTCCTATGATATATGCACATTGGGAAGGTTTTGTAGTCTCTAGTTTAAGAAAAGTAAATAGATATTTAAACTCTTTAGAATATGAATATAGTGATTTTCATATACATTTATTAACTAATGCTTATGAAGAAAATATAAAAAGTTTAGAGAGTAGTTTAGGTTATGAAAAACGAGTAAAGCATTTAAATATTATTTTTGAAAAATTAACAGATGATGTAAAATTTAGTACAAAAATAGATGTTAAATCAAATTTGAAATTTCAAGTATTAAAAGATATTTGTATAAAATTTAATTTAAATATTGATAATTTTGAAAGTTATAAACTAGATTTAGAACAATTATTAAGACTTAGAAATGCAATAGCTCATGGAGAAGATTCTTATAGTTTTACAAGATATGAAGATATAGAACTGTACATAAACCTTTTATCTAATTTAATGGATACTTTGCATACTGAGATAGATGATTTTTTTAGAAATGAAAAATATAAAAAGGATAACAGTTGAACTACATAGGTTCAAAACTTAAACTATCTTTGTGGATAAAAGAAGAGGTAATACAAACTGTTGGGGGATGACCTTTCTGATAAGATTTTTTGTGATATGTTTGCAGGGACTGGAATTGTAGAGAGAACTTTTAAAGTAGAGGTCAACAAAGTTATTGCTAATGATTTAAAGGATTATAGTTTTGTACTTAATAAAAATTATATTGGAAATCATAAGAATATAAAGAATAAAGTAGCCAATACAGCTTATGTGTATGGGGCATTTTTGAAACATATCAAAAACTCTGCATCAAAAGAGTTGATTTTAGAACCTACTTACTTTATAATAGAGATACAAGGAGATATTTTATATCTTGACCCTTCTTATAATCAAAGACAATATAGTTTTCAAGAGCTGATTGAGAAGACAAAATTTGAATATATATTTTTGAGTTATAATAATGAGGAGCTAATGAGTGCTGATGAGGAGAGAGAGATAATGGAAGAATATGGAGAGTATACTTTAGTACAAAAAGAGTATCAGAGGTTTAAAGCTACTAAAACTTATGAGTATTTACATATACTTGAAAAATATTTACAATAAAAAGGAAAAAAATGAAAATAAAAAACCTACTACTAGGTCTAGCTCTAGGGGTTAGCCTCTTGACGACGACACTGCTAGCAGATGACCCAAAAGCCAGAGCTATTATGGTGAAAGTGGATGCTAGAGATGATGGGAAAACAATAGAGCAAAATATGCTTATGGTGCTTATAGATAAAAAAGGGCAAAAGAGAACAAGAGATATCAAATCTTATAGTAAAGATTTTGGTGTAGATTCTTATAGAATAATGTTCTTCAAATCTCCTGCGGATGTGAAGAATACTTCATTTTTGACTTATGATTATGATAAATCTAGTCGTGATGATGATCAGTGGCTCTATCTCCCAGCTCTTAAAAAGGTCAAAAGAATACCAAGTGCAGATAAAAGTGGTAGCTTTATGGGGTCGGACTTTTCATACTTTGATATGACTGATAGAGATTTGGAAGATTATGATTTTAAACTTATCAAAGAGACCAAAGTCAGAGGGCATGATGCATGGATGATAGAGTCTACACCTAGAAACAAGAAAGTGATCAAAGAGTCAGGATATAGCAAAACTGTAGCTATCGTACGAAAAGATAACCTCGTGGTAGTTCGAGCTATCAACTATATGACAAATGGCAAAAAGAAATATCTGGACCTCAAAAAGATACATAAACAGTCAGGTGTTTGGATAGTTGATGAGATGAGTATGACTACCAAAAAAGGAAAAGCATTGCTTCATAAAACTATATTGAAGTTCAAAAATATCAAAGTAAACAAAGCTCTTAAAGATGATCTCTTTACTACACGACGACTCTCAAAAGGACTCTAGGTTATGAAAAGAATAGTTTTCTCTACACTACTGTGTGGAGTGTTACTGAATGCACAGAGTGTTGATGAAGACTTATCAGGGTTTGATGATACAGCAACAAAGAGTACTGAAGCAATGGAGGGATTTGATGACCTAGCCATAGAATCAGACCAAAATTCGACTAGTAGCACTGAAAGCAAAGAACCACTCATAGCAGGATTCACAGGGGAATTTACTCAGCAAATCGCTTACTCTTGGGATGATGATGCTCCCCATGATGACATTAACTCTTTCAAAAGTTCACTCTTTTTGGATTTTGAGCATAAGTTTGAAAATGGTATCAAAATAAAAATCAATGCCAAAGCTTACTATGACTCTATCTACTCTCTCAAAGGCAGAGAAGATTATACGAGCCAAGAGCTTGATGAACTCGAATCAGAGGTAGAGCTTTTTGATGCGTATATAGAAGGGAAAATCACAGATAATTTTGACTATAAAATAGGTCGTCAAGTGGTAGTATGGGGGAGAAGTGATACTATCCGTGTGACTGATATACTCAACCCCCTAGACAACCGCCGTCCAGGAATGACAGATATAGAAGATTTGCGTCTCCCTGTAACAATGGCAAAATTTGACTACTTTTGGGGAGATTGGCGTATTACTCCTATAGCAATACTAGAGCAGGAATTTAGCAAAAAGCCTCCTCTTGGATCTGCCTTTAATCCATTTCCTATGCAAATTCCTGATGATGAGAGTTATGATGATACTACTTATGCACTAAGTGTGGGTGGAGAATTTAGTGGATGGGATATTAACTTCTATGCTGCCAATACCCACGATGATGCAGGATATGTAGACTTCAGTTCCAATCCCATTTTCAAACATGAAAAAGTCAATATGTTTGGTTCGGCACTCAATATCCTCAGTGGTTCGTGGCTATTCAAGAGTGAACTAGCTTACTTCGATGGACTTAAATATACTTCTACAGGAGACAGAGAGTTTAGTAGATATGATTTACTCTTAGGTGTAGAATATAATGGCATAGCAGATACGATGATAAGTTACGATATAGTCACACGAAATATCCAAGACTACGATGGGAGACTATTAGCCGAATCAAACCCTCTGCAAAAACATCAATACCAACAAGCTCTAAGAATCAGCTCAGACTTTTTCAATAAAACACTCACTGCAAACTATCTCATCTCTCTCTACGGTGAGAAATTAGATGAAGGTGGTTTCCAGAGACTATGGTTCAAATACGAGATAGCAGATGGTATCAATACAAACTTTGGTGTAGTAGACTACATAGGTGGCTCTATACTCTTCGATGCGATTGAAAATAACGATATGGTGTTTTTGGATGTTTCTTATAGTTTTTAGGGGGGGATTAAGTAATTAGAGTAAAAATATTTGATATTATTTAGTCAAATTTCTATACAAAGTATATGCCAAATATGATAGAATATTTTTAAATACTATGTAATTACACAAATTTTATATAGGGGGAAAAGTGAAAAAAATTACTATGTCAAATATAGAAAATTTTGTTTATCTTTTGGATAGAGACAATACAGTATTTAATGATATTAGTTGGGTAGAGCCTATATTTATATCAATGATTAGGGCTTATCAGAAAGATGAGAATCTTAATATAACTACAAATAATAGTTATATTAGAAGTATGATTTTACAAAACTATACTCCTCAAAATACTTATAGTCCTATAGAAAATATAAGTACAAGAATGGGTTTAGAAAAAATTTCTACACATTTAAGCTCAATAATGCTTAAAAATTTTACTAATTTGAGTCAAGAAGATAAAACAGATTTAGAACACTATATACAATATCTTTTCTTAGAACTTATGAATAATGTTGCAGATCATGCCCACTCTCCTGTGGGAGGGTATACTATGTCGCAGTATTATCCTAATCAAAAAAAGATTCAATTTTCAATAACAGATAGAGGTGTTGCATTTTTAGAAAATTTACAATTAAACTTTAGTAACATTCATAGTGAAGAAGAAGCTATTTTTAAAGCCCTAGAAAAGGGGATTACCTCAACAAGACAGCTGATGTATGGTCAACCAAAAAATGCTGGATATGGTCTTTATGCAATGTTTGAGATTTTAAAAATGACGGGTGGGAGATTTGTAATTATCTCAAATGATACACTTGTAAGATATGAAAATGAAAAATATGTAACAAAAGTATTGACAACCCCTTGGAAAGGAGTTGTTGTAACATTTGAATTTTTTGAAGCTAATATTGAATATGATATGGATCATTTTAAAAGAAATTATCTATGGAAAATAGAGGAAGATGACGAAGACTTTTTTTAAGCCACTCTCTCTTTTGAATACTTAATAACAAAATTGATTGTATCTTTGATTCCTTGAGTCTCATTAACAAGCATTACTTTACCTCTGATATACTCTATTCCAAAAGATCTAATAAAGATACCAAAAAATTCATCAATAAATGATTGTGTAACCTGTTCAATACCAATAAAATCAAGAGTAACAGTATGACCATTATCAAGTTCTTCTTTCATCATTTCTCTAATAGTTTCACCAGCACCTCTTGAGCCAACAAACTTAAAGCCACCAGTTTCATTTTTAATATTTATGACCATTTTGCTACTCCTTTTCATCTCAATTTATTATTAAATTATAGCAAAAGTTTCTATATTACAGATAAAAATAGAAAAGCTTACTTTAAGTATAAATAGGTTATGAAAATAAAGTTTTTCTGGCTCCTCATGGTCTCCGTGGTAGCCCTAAACTTATGATACAAATTCTCTTGCTCATGACGCAAATCTAGTGAATTCAAAATCCTAACAATCTTTTGCAAGTCTATCAAATTTAACTAGCATGTGTATGCTCTAAAATCAAATCTCCAATTTCTATTTCAAGTTTTGCCATTTGTATCAAAAGGGAATCTAAAATATTTTTTGTTTCTGTATCTTGTATGCTCTTGAAAATCTCTACTACTACTACTTCATAATTATCATCAAGATTAAATTGTAAAATCCGTAACTTCTCTTCATCAAAACTCAAATCATCAAGAATATCTCTAAATCCAGAAACCATCATCAAAGAAATTTTTATTGCATTTTGAATTTTGCTAGTACTAGATTTATTGATACTATCAGGAGCGTTTCACCTCTATTATAATTTTTCTGCGATAAAGAAATATCTTGGCAAAAGAAAGATGATGCTCTTTGCTTTGGTGATGACTTTTGTTATGGTGGCTCTGTATGCTGTGGGTATGAGTAAACCTATAGACGCAAATAAAATTGAACAGATTGAGAAGATTATGCAGAGTTGAGGTTTGTAGTACTGACAATAGATGAGATGAACAAAAGTAAGAACTATTCTACCCTAAGAGAATAAATACCTATTTGGGTATCTAAAAGACTCAAAAATCTTACTCTACTCTATTTACATTATACTCAACACTATGAGGTTTCTGTAGCCAAAAATAATATGCTAGATAGACAAACACTCCTACATAATAAGCCCCAATACTCATAGCTAGCAGACTCATACTCAATAGTCGTTTCTCACCTTTTATCATAGAAGGGCTAGTATCAACGATGGTATATCCATTTTGACGAAGCATATTTGTATATTGTTCTGTTTTTTCTTTATCGCTTAATCTTGCATCATTTTGTACTTTGAGTTGAAAATCATCAAATATTTTCTGATACTTAGGTTTATCTTTTCGCTCTACAAAAAAATAAAAATAGAGTCCTATGGGAAACAAAAATATCATTATAACTTGTGACATACATATCCTTATTTTAGGTTTTGAGAAAGTATAGCATAAAAAATGAGAATGGTCTGTTATCTTTAGAGTTGGCTGACTCAACATATAAAGACCAAGGCAACCTCATGAGGATGATTGACAAACTAGTCAAGGGAAACTATTTCAAGAGGTTTTTAATTTTTTTGTAATTTAACAGTAAAACAAATACCTTCATCTTTATTGTGAACTTCGATAATACCATTGAGATGTTTTTCAATAATCATTTTGCTCATATAGAGTCCTATGCCTGTGCCTGTTTTCTCATCTTTTGTTGAAAAATATGGGTTAAATATATTTAGGAGTAGATCATTATCTATACCTCCACCATTATCACATATTTCTGTATTTATATATTTTTTATCTTCATATACTTTAACATTGATAAAAGGATTATCTGATTTATGTACTGTGAGTGCATCTTTGGAATTATTAATAATATTAACAAATACTTGCATTAACTCTCTTGGATAAGCCTGCACTTTTTTTTCTGTTTCAAAAGATGTATTGAACTCTATACTATTATTGCGAAGACTATCTTTTACAATAACTAAAGTGCTAGCTAAAATTTCTTTTATATTCACCTCTAAAAGAGCCTTGTCGGGTTTGAAAAAGTTTCTAAAATCATCTATGGTCTGAGAGAGATTTTGTGTCTGTTTTGTAATATTATGTGCATATTTCTCTGCTTGGATAGTATCAAAATCTTCAAGTGCAATATCCAGTAACATATTGTTTGCATCCATAGCAATGACAGAAATTGGTTGTCGCCATTGATGTGCTATCATACTTACCATCTCTCCCATGGCTGCATTGCGAGATTGATCTATAAGCATTTTGTCTTTATGTTTTAGTTCGGTAATATCTTCGATAAAACCATGCCATAATGTACTACCATCTTCAAGCTTTTCAGGTTTAGCATTTCCTCTTAACCAACGAAGACCTTTTTTGGGTAGTTGTACTCTGTATTCTAAACTCCATAATTTCATAGTTTTTGCAGATGTATTAATGGAGTCAGAGAGCATTGCTAAGTCATCAGGATGTATAACATGAAAAGCAGATTGTGCATTATCTATAACATCTTTGGCCCTAACTTCATATATATTTTCTATACCAGTACTTGCATAAGGAAAACTAGAACGACCATCTGGATATAGTCTAAATTGATAGATAACAGCAGGTAAAGCATCAGAAAGTTTCATTAGTAAATTATTACTCTTTTGGAATAATTTTTCTGCCTTTTCCCGCTGGGAAATATCATATTCTGTACTAAAAATAAATGAAGTTTCTTCACTAATATCAACGCGTTTTGCATTAACTGCTACAGAAAAAGATGTACCATCTTGACGAATATGTGTATTTTCAATATAAAATGGTTTCCCTGTCATAATCTCAGCAGTTCTTTTTTTTACTAGAAGTTTTCCAGCCTTATCATCTACATCAGAAATAGGTCGACCAATAAAATCTTCTCGTGTATAGCCATGAATCTTACATGCTGCTTCATTGGCATCAACAATTATAGGAATACCATCCAAAGTATTTGGATTCAAAATCATATTGTAGCCACCAGCCTGTTCAAAAACTGCATGAAACTTTTTTTCACTTTCAATTAAACTTGCTTGATCATTTTTTTGACTACTTATATCATCAATTATTGCAATAAAATAATCAGGTTTATTATCTATGGTTCTAACTAGACTTACCGTGAGCATAGCCAATACAATAGTACGAGTTTTTGTTAAATATCGTTTGTTCATTGAATAGCTTTCACACTCACCATTCAAAAGTTGTTTCACATAATTAAGACCAGCTTCTAAATCATCTGGATGAGTTATGTCTGAGAATTTTTTTGTTAATAGTTCTTTTTTTGAATATCCAAGAATATCACAAAACTTTTTATTAACTTCTAATAATGTACCATCTGGCTTTAAACGAGCCATACCTACAGGTGCTTGTTCAAAAATACCTTGATATTTTTTCTCATTTTTATTCATGACAAAATCCTTATAGTCTTAGCCTTTTATTATAGCTTATTTTTGATGCTTCCAAAATTACCATATAGAGTATCTCAAATAGTACACTTTATCCTCCTTGCTTCTAGTTTAAGTTTCTTATGATATTCTTTTTCAAATTAAATTTAGGAGACCATTTTTGGATTCACATCCCCCCTCGCGTCATCAACATATCTTTAACCTACCACGCTTTTTTAATAATTATCTTGACATTGTATTAGGAGTTCTTTTAGGACTTACTGCTTTTAGTTTTCATCATTTAGGTATGCCATATTTTGCTACAACAGCGTCAGCTCTTGCCATTGGTGCCATATCTATTACCGTTGCAGAAATTGCAGAAATATTAGCAGAACGATTTGAAGAGCCGTATGCTAGTTTTGTACTTACATTTTCGGCGGTTGCTGTAGAAATTATTTTATTATTTATGATTATACTTGAAGCAACACATTCACCAGAGGCTCTTGAAACGGTGAAGGGAGGTATTATCTCTGCGGTTATTGTAGATATGAATGTCTTATTGGGTATTGCGGTATTTATCGGTGGGCTTAGTTATTCTGAACAAGAACATAATGAAGATACATCAAGTACTTATACAACAATCTTACTTGTTGCTGCTTCTGCATTGCTTGTTCCTAGTATCATTAATTACTCTAATATAGGTGAAGATAAGTTATTTCAAGTCTCTGTGATGATTGCTATTACCTTGATGATTTTTTATATTGCTATTTTTATTTTTCAAACTAAAACACATCAACATTTTTTTAAGACAACTGCAAAAAGTAGATTTTTTCAGCTTAAAAAACATCAAGGAGAAGATGAAGAAGAGGATGAGTATTATCTTTTTGATCGTTTAGGAAATATTAGTAATCTTATTGTTATTTTTCTTTTGATATTTTTTATTGGAGTTTTTGCAGAAATATTTGCCAAAGATGGTATGATAATAGCCAAAGACTTAGGAATATCTACAGGATTAGCAGGTCTTATTATTGCTATTATTGCAGTTTCCCCAGAGATACTCACAGCTATTAAAGCAGCCAAAAATGATCAAATGCAACGGGTTGTAAATATTGCTATGGGTGCTTCTACAGTCTCTATTTTACTTACAGTTCCGCTTTTAATGGGCTTGGCTTATATCAATGGTATCCATCTTACACTTGATTTTAATGCTTTTCAAATTGGTGCATTGATGTTGACTATTTTGTTGGCATGGAAGACTACAGATGATGGAGAGACCAACTATTTTGAAGGTATTTCTCATTTGATGTTTTTTGTTTGTTACGCAATTATTGCTATGATGTATCAATAAAAAAGGGAATATTATGAAACGACGAGACTTTATTACTACGACTGCGATAGGAGCTTCTTCTTTGGCACTTTTGGGCTGTCGTAGAGAAGAAGAATCCCAGACAGTTGCTATAAATAGAGGTAAAAAAGTAAAACTTAAACTAGCCACTTCTTGGCCTGCACATTTCCCTATTATGGGAACAGGTGTTGATGCTTTTGTTAATCGTTGTAAACAATTAAGTGGTGGTTCATTAGAGATTCAAGTATATCCCAAAAATATTTTAGTACCTGCGTTACAAGTTTTTGATAGTACTTCTGCTGCCCAAATAGATGCTTTTCATTCAGGAGTTTACTACTGGAAAGGGAAAAATTCTGCTTTTTCTATTTTTGGTGGAATGCCTTTGGGGCTTACGAGTGAAGAGATGATAACTTGGATGAAGTTTGGCGGAGGCTATGAGTTATGGCGTGAGTTGTATGCTAAATTTAATCTCTATCCTATCATTGGTGGGACAACAGGTCCTCAAATGGGTGGATGGTTCAAAAAAGAGATTAATACACTAGCAGATCTCAAAGGACTTAAGATGCGTATACCTGGTCTTGGTGGTGAAGTTATGCAACGACTAGGAGTCAATCCAGTATTACTTCCAGCAGGGGAAATATATACTTCTTTAGAAAGAGGTACTATAGATGCTACAGAGTGGGTTGGTCCATATCTTGATAAGATGATGGGTTTTGATAAAGCTGCTTCATATTATTATACAGGTTGGCATGAACCAGGGTCAATCCTAGAGATTACACTCAACAAAAATAGATGGGAAAAATTAAGTACAGAACATCAAGCTATTATTACTACAGCCTCCGAAGAGATGACAGGAAATATGCTTCAAGAGTTTAGGTACAAAAATGCACAAGCATTACAAGAGCTACCAAAAAGTGTTCAAATCAAAACTTTTCCCAAAGAGATAATAGAAGCATTCAAAGTAACTTTACATGAAGTACTCCATGATGAAAGTCAAAAAAGTGATGACTTTCAACGCGTTTTGCAAAGCTATCAAGCTTTTGCTAAACTCAATAAATCTTGGGATGATATATCTACAAAAAACTTCTTAGAGATAAGAAGTTAAAGTTACATAAATGCCAATAAAGAGGCAGTAACAGCAACATTGAGTGATTCTACTCCTCGATTCATTTGGATTTTTATCTTTTCATCGCAGAGAGTTTCTACCTCTTTGCTTACTCCTTCAGTTTCATTACCCAAAACAAAAATAGTTTTTTCTGTATATGATTGTTCTTTGTAGTTTTTAGACGCATAAGAAGAGAGCGTATAGAGTGATGCTTGTTGCGATTGAAAATTTTGAAGTGTCTTCACAAGGCTATTACTCTTGATAATAGGCATACAAAAGAGAGTACCTACACTAGCTTTGATAACAAGTGGAGAGATTTGTGCTGTACCTTTGCTAGGAATAATAATAGCATCTATTGCTCCTGCCGCCGCAGAACGGATAATCATACCTAGATTTTGTGGATTTGTAACGCCATCAAGTGCTAGAATACGATACGAGTCATTATTTGCCAAAAACTCTTCTTCGTTACTAAAATGTTCCAAGACTATATCAAGAGCTACACCTTGGTCTTGTTTGGAGTTTTTGGATATTCGAGAAAGAGCTTTTTTATCATGGTAGCGTATCTCTATATCTCTTTTTGTAGCAATCTCTGTCATTTTGTCAATAACAGATGCTTTTCTATTGGAATCACTTAAATGAAGTTTGTGAATGACTAGAGAATAATCCTCTAGTGCTTCTATAACTGCATTGCGACCATAAATTGTGACTACCTTATCAAAAAAAGATTTTTTGGCAAGGTATTGAGCAGATGAAGGAGTATCTTTTGTTTGCATCAATTTATTTATTCACCATTCCAAGCAATAGAGGCTTTGCCTTTTTCATCAAAATCTACAGCAGGCAGACCCATAATATTATAACCACTATCAACATAGTGTATCTCACCAGTTACTCCAGAACTAAGGTCAGATAATAAATACATTCCTGAGTTTCCTACTTGGTCTATACTAACATTTTTCTTAAGTGGAGAGTGATGTACATTCCATTTGAGCAAGAATGAAAAATCACCTATACCAGCAGCAGCAAGTGTTTTGATTGGTCCTGCTGATATTGCATTGACACGGATGCCATCTTTTCCTAAATCTTCTGCTAAATATTTTACAGTCATCTCAAGAGCAGCTTTTGCTACACCCATAAGATTATAATTAGGAACATATTTTACACCACCATAGTAGCTAAGTGTAAGAATAGATGCATTTTTTGACAAGATAGGTTTAAGTTCTTTTGCTACTTCCACAAGAGAGAATACAGAGATTTCCATAGCAACATTAAAGGCACTTTTTGGTGTATCTACAAATCGACCACTTAAGCCCTCTTTTGGAGCAAATGCAATAGAATGAACAATAAAGTCTATCTCTCCCATATCTTCTTTAAGTGACTCTCTTAGGGCTACTATCTCTTCTGGTTTACTTACATCACAAGGATAAAGTCTTGTGCCACACTCTAACTCTTGGGCTATTGGAGCTAGTTTTTTTTCAAATCTTTCACTCAAAAATGTAATTGCCATTTGCGCACCTTGTTCTTGACAAGCTTTAGCTATACCATACGCAATAGATTTTTTATTTGCGATGCCAAGTATGACACCTTTTTTGCCTTTCATTACCATTGTTCTACTCTCCTGATTAAAATATAAACAGTATTTTACCATATTCACACCCTATCTTAACATTCTTTGTGGCAAAATCTAACATAAAATTTATATTTGTATTTAGCAAAGGAACACCATGTCAATTAGTCTCCGATCACCACTGGATATGCATCTTCATTTACGAGATGCTCAGATGCTCAGCATAGTTGCCCCTCTTTCTGCTTCTAGCTTCTCTGGAGCTATTATTATGCCAAACCTTATACCACCAGTCTCTACCAAAGAAGATGTTCTAGCGTATAAAAAAAGAATTATGGATAGTATAGGTGACAGCTCTTTTACTCCGTATATGACACTTTTTTTTAAGCCTACTTATACTCGTGAATTTTTAGAAAGTGTGCGTAATGAGATTACAGCTATCAAACTCTATCCAGCAGGGATTACTACAAACTCCGAAGGTGGAGTGAGTGGATTTGAAATTGATGATCTGCGAGAAACACTTGAAGCTATGAGTGATTTGGATATTCCTTTGTGTATTCATGGAGAAACAGGTGGATTTGTAATGGATAGAGAAGCCCAGTTCGTGCCTATTTATGAA
>JADGER010000197.1 GCA_016744315.1 Sulfurovaceae bacterium | reverse complement strand
AGTGAACGAGATACTCTGAAACTTATTCAAAAAGATAATTCCGAACTTCAAAAGCCAATTAGTACATATATGAGTTCACCTGTTATTACTATTCATAAAAATCAAACGGTTTTAAATGCACAAAGTATAATGAAAAATTCTAGTATACGGCGTTTAGTTGTAGTTGATGATGATGAAAAAATAGCAGGTATTCTTACCCGTCATGACCTTATCAAAAGCATCCCTGAATATTATGTTGAAATCCTTCGAGAAATAATTGATAGACAAAAGCAATTAGTCTCACAAACACAGATAAAACTTGATGAAGAAACCATATTTCATAATGCGATGAAATCACTACCACATAACTTGGTTTTTATGACTAATCCCAATGGAAGTATCCAATTTATTAGCATAAAAGAGTCCCAATTATGTACTATTGCTACTATAGATATAGGAACTCAAATAGAAAGCCTAGAAGGTAACTTATTTGATATTATAAAAAATACTGAATGGAAAAACCTTGTTAACAACGGGGAAACTTTACACAAGATAGTTAAAATAAGAAATAAATATGCAAAGTTTTGTTATTTTCATACAAGTATATCAATGATTTTGAGTACAAATAATGAGTTTGAAGGATATATGTATATAGCACGAGATATATCACAACAACAAACTTTAGAAAAAGAGTTAAAACGCTTAAATAAAAATATTCATGAAGCCTATAAAATAGCAAAAATTGGGAATTGGAAATTAGATGCAAAAACATTCTCTGCATTTTGGTCAAAAGAAATATGCGATATTATTGGAATGGAACATAATACACAAGGTGGACTAGATGTTTTAAAAACATTGGTTACTTCTGAAGATTTTGAAGTGATAGAAAATTCTTTACTATTGGCATTACAGACAGGAAGCTCTCATGAGATGGTATATCAATTATTTCCTAAAAATGGTCTAGAACCTTGTTGGGTAGAGTGTCATGCACACCGTGAAATAGATGAAGATGGAAAACCCAAGTCCTTAATAGGTACTTTACAAAATGTTACACATCGTATCAAAGCTGAAAAACGAATTGAGCATCTTAATAGTTTATTAAAAGCTATACGAAATATTAATCAACATATAGTAAAAGAAAAAGATACTTCTATACTAATGCAAGCAATTTGTAATGAAATTACTATTGTAAAAAGATTTTCTGGTGTGTGGATTTTACTTCAAGATACAAAGAAAAAATTATATAGTACAGGATTTGATAAGGACTCTTTAGATAATTTGAAACAAAACCTTTTATTAGATACTCTTCCTCCTTGTTGTAATACACAAAATGTACTCCAAAGATATACACAACCTCAAGTAAATTGTAGCCCCTGTCCCTTATCTCAATCACATAGCAATACTGACGCTGTTGTTGTTCCTATTATATATGAAGGTAATTTTTATGGACATATAGGTCTCTCAATGGGATATAAGCTTATTGAAGATACTGAAGAGAGGGAACTTGTTCAAGAGATGGCAAATGATATTGCATTTAGTATATTTACAATTAAAGAGCGAGAAACTCATAAAATAGAACTTGAAAAAAGCTATGAAATGCTTTATAAACTAACAGAAAATATCCCTGGAGCTATTTATCAATACAGATTGTATCCTGATGGGAGTTCAAGGTTTCCTTATGCAAGTCAGAGTATAGAAAATATATATGAAGCATCTCCCAAAGATCTTTTTCAAAGTTCAGACCCTGCCCTTGCTAATATATATTCTGATGATATTGATATGATTCAAGATTCCATTAAAAACTCAGCAGAAAGAATGGAAGAATGGAACTTGGAATATAGAGTAAATCTACCTAAAAAGGGTATTCGTTGGCTTCATGGGAAATCAAAACCAGAAAAACTTGAAGATGGTAGTACTTTATGGCATGGTGTGATTAATGATATTACAAAAGAGCGTAAAAACTTAAATCAGCTAATTCTACAATCTGAGTCTCTTGATAAAGCACTAGCAGGAATTGCTATGATTAACAGAAATGGTCTCTTTACTTATGTAAATTCAGAATATCTTCGTATGTGGGGATATGATAATAAAAAAGAAGTAATAGGAACATCTCCCGCATTACATTGTTACGATCCAAATATAATTGATCAAATGATTCAAACACTTAAAACAAAAAGAGAAGCTAGTATAGAATTTCGTGCGCAGCGTAAAGATGGAACTCTTTTTGATGTTTTAATGGCAATCAAAAAATTTATAGACTTAGATGGAAATATTTTTTATCTAGGTTCAGGTCTTGATGTAAGTAAGATGAAAAAAATTGAACGACAACTTCGACAATCTGCTACAGTATTTGAAAATACTACAGAAGGTGTGATGATTACAGATGCAAATTCTATTATAGTTGATGTTAATGAAGCTTTTACTAAAATAAGTGAATATAACTGTAGTGAAGTTATTGGAAAAAATCCATCAATTTTAAAATCTGGAAGACATAATAAAGACTTTTACAAACTCATGTGGAATAGTATTACTAATACTGGTTCATGGCAAGGTGAAATTTGGAACCGTCGTAAAAATGGAGAAATATATCCACAATGGCTCAATATAAGCATTGTCAAAAATAACCTTGGCAAGACTGAAAATTTTATTTCTGTATTTTCAGATATAACAGCATTAAAAGCAACCGAAGAAAAACTTGACTTTTTGGCTCATCATGACTATTTAACAGAACTTCCAAATCGTATTTTACTCAAAGCACGACTTGAACATACACTCAATATTGCCAAGAGAAACAAAACTTTGACAGCAGTAATCTTTATGGATATTGATAACTTTAAAAATATAAATGATAGCTATGGACATACTTTTGGTGACGCAGTTTTGGTGGCTATGTCAAAGCGTATCAACAATATAATAAAAGAAGATGATACTCTAGCCCGTATTGGAGGAGATGAATTTGTAATTGCTATGAATCATTTTAAATCTCCAGAACAAATAGCCTATGTTGTCCAAGATATTATGGATCTATTTGAAAAATCTTTTATTATTGAAGAAAAAGAATTTTGGATTACATTAAGTATCGGAATAAGTATTGCACCTGATGATGGCACAAATACAGATACTTTGATAAAAAATGCAGATACTGCTATGTATAAAGCAAAAGAAGATGGCAAAAATACATATAAATTTTATAATGATAAAATGAGTGCTAGCTCTTTTGAACGGATAGTATTTGAAAGTGCTTTAAAAATGGGTATTAATAATAATGAATTTGAAGTCTATTACCAACCCCAAGAAGACCTACAAAATAATAAAATTATTGGTTTTGAAGCCTTAGTAAGATGGCATCATCCTACACTAGGAATAGTATCTCCAGCTCGTTTTATTCCCATTGCAGAAGAGACAAAAATGATTCTTCCTATTGGTGAATTTGTCTTAAAACAGGCATGCAAAGATATTAAAAAGTGGCATCAAGAAGGTCTCTGCAAAGGACGAATTGCAGTAAATGTATCAGGGGTACAACTAGAACATTCAGATTTTGCTGAGATTCTAAAATATTGTTTAACACATTATGAAGTAGACCCATCAATGATAGAAATAGAAGTAACAGAATCTATGGTTATGAAAAACCCTGAAAGATGGATTAGAATACTTGAAGAGATTAAACGAATTGGCATATCTATTAGTATTGATGACTTTGGAACAGGGTATTCTTCTTTGAGCTATCTGAGAAGACTTCCTGCAAATACTCTTAAAATTGATCAAAGTTTTGTGCAAGATACCCCAGACGAAAATGATGCCTGTGCTATTGTAAATGCCATTATAAATATGGCTGATAGCCTAGGGTTAGAGACTCTAGCCGAAGGAGTTGAAACCATAGAACAACGAAACTATTTAGTGAAAAAAGGATGTAAATATGCACAAGGATATTTACTATCAAAACCTATGAGTGGCAAGG
>JADGER010000024.1 GCA_016744315.1 Sulfurovaceae bacterium | reverse complement strand
GAGATAATTTGTTGTTTTATTATCTCTTGGGATGCTTGATTATTAACAATTTTATAGGCAGATTTACTTATGCTAGAAATATTTTCTACAGGATAATCTCCTACCTTATCTATAGTGGGAAATTTTGCATTCTCTCCACTTACTTCAAGTACAAGCTCTACGCTATTGCCTTTAACTATCTCTGTGTTCTCTACTTTTGCACTTAGGCTAGAACCATAAACGCAGAGTATCCCTAGTTGTAGTCCCACTAATATAAATAAAATATTTTTCATTCTTTCCTCACTTTTGCTGTATATTCTTCAATTGGATAGTACGACAAGAAACCTCAAAATCTTCTTATAAAGCGAGGTATGCTACACTAATAACCATGAAAAAATTAACTTTTATCGTCATATTTTTGACACTTACTCTTTATAGCTCAGAATTTAGTAGCCCTGCTGAGAAGATTTATCTCTCTAATGGCTGTCCTAGTTGCCATGGGTTTTTTGGTCAAGGTACAAGCAGTGGACCTAGATTGCAAAACAAAAAAGAAGCCTTATTGCTCAAAAGATTACAAAATTTGCAAAAAGGGATTATTCGCAAACCAAATGGAACTATGATGATCTCTTTTGCTCAATCGCTTGATGCAAACCAAACCAAAGAGATGGCTCATTATCTTAGTATTATGACAACCTCTACTGCCAATCAAGAGTATATTGATTATGAAGAGCATGCCAATGGCGGATCTTAAGATATAATTTATGAATAAAGAACCTAGCTTTTTTCAGCTTTCAGCTTTTCTTGTTTCTCTTTTGCTTCTGGGATTATTTTTTACGCTTTTATTTTTTGACCAAGAGAAAAAAAAAGATGATATTCGTGTTTTAAGCGACCATATTGTGAGTAATTTTCAGGCAGGTTTATCTTATGAGATGGCAGATTTACTCTCTTTTTCTTTGGCTCTTTCAGAAGATGGCAAACTCAAAAATGCACTTATAGCAGAAGACGAAGACAAAGGCTATGAGATACTTAGCAATATTAGCAAAAGATTCAAAAAATATACACATCTTAAAAGCCTACGATTACAAGTACTTACCCCTGATTTTTCTATCTTTTCACGAAGTTGGGACAAAGGATTTGAAGGTATGCCTTTGCAATGGTTTAGAGAAGACCTTGATACACTTTTACTCAATCAAAAACCAAAAGTAGGAATGGAAACAGGACGGATGCTTACCTTTAAAGCCACTATTCCTATACGCAGTGGAAAAAATATTTTAGGCTATTTAGAGGTGATTAAGCTGATAGATGAATTTGCTCTCAAACTGCGAAAACGAGGTATAGAACTCTATGCTTTAATGGATGAACGGCATCTCAAACAAGCACCACTTATGCGTGATTTTCCTTATCTGCATGATTATGTTATTGCAAATCAAAATTTTAACAAGCAGTTTATAGAAAATATCAAAAGTATAGATTGGAAAGAACTGCATCAAAAACATTATATTTACGCACATAATATACTTTATCTTCTTGAACCTATGTACAATGGGAAAGGCAAAAAGATAGGGCAGTATCTATTGGTATTATCCAAAGATGCACTCAAACGCTATGAAAAAGGCAATCAATTAGTCTCTTTTTTTACACAATTTTCTGATGAAGATATTAAAAAAGTTGTAGCTTCTTGGGGAAAAGCACATAATGGCTATCATAGTGAATATGACAAAGATCTTATTGCTTCTTTTCCAAAACTCCAAATTCAAGATAAAAAAGAGCTAGAAGGAAAAGTGCGAGAGATATTACATGCCTATACAAAGAGTGAGTTAATAGATATTATTTTGCATAATAGACATCAAGAAGATAAAAGAGGGGTTATCAAATGAAAATATTGATATTAGAAGATGAGTCTATACTTGCGATGAGTATGCGTGAGTTTCTTACAGATAGTGGCTATGAAGTGGATTGTTATGGTGATTCTGATGAAGCATATAATGCTATTTTTGAAAAGTCTTATGATTTGTTGTTGCTTGATGTTAAAGTAATGGGAGAAAAAAATGGTTTTGAGATGCTTACAGCCATTCGCAAAGAATCCATAGATACGCCTGCTATTTTTATTACTTCACTTACAGATATAGAAGATCTTAGCCGTGGTTATGAGTGTGGCGGTTGTGATTATATACGCAAACCTTTTGACCTAACAGAACTCAAACTTCGTGTAGAACAGGCAGTAAAACTTTATTGTTTTGCTACAAGTGAAGAGAATATTATTCTCCCTTATGGCTATCAATATGATGTTAAACGCATGCAACTATTTTTGGATGAAGAAGAGATAGTTTTGGCAAAAAAAGAGACCAAAATTCTTGAAGTACTTATTAAGCAAAGAGGCTATGTTGTGGGGTGTGATATGTTCCTCGAAGAGGTTTGGGATGAATGGGTGGATCCTACTAATATTCGTATGCAAGTAGGGAGTTTACGCAAAAAGCTCAAAAAAGATTTTATTAAAACAGTTCGTGGTATGGGGTATAAAATTGATCTTTGATAGCAAGAAGTTTGCTCATAAATATGCTCTAAGATATACGGCAATATTGGCACTTTTTTTGACTGCACCATTGATAGTTTATGTATTGCTTCTTTTGCAAATTGATGAATCCAAGGTCAAGTTAGCACTAGAGCGACAAAGCAAAAAGATTATTTTATCTATGCAACATTATGATAATAGTGAAAAGATTTATCATTTTCCTAGATACAAAGAGTTTGATGCGAGTTTGTATAATAAGCGATTTGATACTATATTTTCTACGCTCAATTTTAAACCCCGTTCTTTTTCTGAAGGCTTTCATCAGAGAAATAATAATTATTATCTTATTACTTCTTTGCCAGATGGCTATTATTTTGATTCGCAATATCTACTTGTGGCTACGCATCACACGGCATATAATATCTATTTTTCGGCTACAGGAGTGATGATGACTATTATTTTGATACTCTTTTTTGTCTCTTTACTTTTGCTCAAAAACTTCTCTGCACCATTTGAAAGACTTAATAAACAGCTAGATAATTTTATCAAAGATTCTATGCACGAGATTAATACACCGCTGAGTATTATTAATATCAATGCAGACCTTTGTGCTAATAAACATGGAGAAAATACTTATTTATGGCGTATTAAATCAGCATCCAAAACACTGGCAACTATTTATAATGATATGGATTATCTAGTCAAACAAGGACGCGTAGAATATAAAAGAGCTCCTATTAACCTCAGTTCTTTTATTGCAAATAGAGTCAACTACTTCCAAGAAGTAGCAAATCTCAAAAATATTAATCTCAATATTAATCTACAAGCTGAACTCTACTATACCTTTAGCAAAACAAAACTCCAAAGGATAGTAGATAACACTCTTTCAAATGCTATTAAATATAGTAAAGATAATACAGAAGTAGAAATAAACCTCTTTAGAGAGTTAGAAACTATACAATTTTGTGTAATAGATCAGGGTGTAGGTATTAAGAATGTTGATAAAATATTTTCTAGGTACTACCGTGAAGACGGAAGCAAAGGAGGCTTTGGAATAGGACTTAATATCGTCAAAGAGATTATAGACGAAGAAGGGATAATCCTAGAAGTAGAATCAACCTTTGGAGAGGGTACTAGCTTTTGTTATAGGTTTACGGGGAAATAAGGTGTGTACTTTGATGCTAAAGTTTCTGAGGTAACTTTATCTCATTAGTTTTCTTAAATATATTAACTATAAATCAGATAAAATAAATAAACTAATCCATAATACTTTTAGAGGAGCAATACTTTTATGAAAGAAATCAAAATATTTTTAGCCCATACGAGCGAAGTAAAAGAAGATGTAGAGAAGATACAAAGTCTTATTTATAAAAAATATCAAAAAAACAAAGAAATAAATATTATCATAGAACATTGGAAAGATGCTGATAAAAGTTTAAGTCAAGAGAGGTTTCAACAAAGACTAAATGAACTTTTGGGAACTTGTGAAATTCTTTATATATTCTTTCAGAATCGTATAGGAGAATATACAAAAGAGGAGTTTTATTATGGCTTAGATAGATTTAAAGAAAATCAAAAGCCTTACTCTATGAGTATATTTTTTAAGAATTTCAACTTAGATGATGATGCAAGTGATGAAGAGTGGACTAATGCTACTATCAATAGAAAATTTAAAAAAGAGATACAAGAACTAAACGGTAATCAATATACTTTTCCTTATAAAAATATAGATGATTTAGAGAATAAACTATTAGCACAACTAAAAATAGATATAGAAAAACCAATACCATCACCTGAAGAACTACCAATAGAGTTACAAAATATTTTACCTAAAAAAGAAGAGATTAAAATATATTTAAAAGAAAATATGCAAATCCAAAGAAGAGATATTAATTTTGTAGGTAGAGAAGTAGAGATAAAATATATTTTAAAAATCCTTTTCAATAAAAGGCAGTGTGCTATTACGGGAGTAATAGGTAATGGTGGAGTGGGTAAATCTGCTATTGCCAATGAGATTATTCATATTATCAAAGATAGTTGGAGAGGAAAATATAGTGATTATCTCAAAGAGAAAGCTTTTGTTGATGGAGTTTTGTGGATAAAGCTAGAAAAAGAGCAAACTTTAGCATTAGTATATGAAGAGCAGATTAAAAAACAGCTTGGAGTATCGTTTGGCAAAGATAAATTTGAAAATGAGTTACATAAGATTTTATCAGATAGAGATATATTAATAGTCTTAGATAGTGCTGAGCAAAATGAAGATATTTTTAATGAATTAATGACAACTTTTAGAAGTTTTCCTATTTTGATTACCAGTAGACAAAATCATCCCGATGTAATGCCAATTCCTCTTGATACGCTAGATGAAAATGAGTCTTTTGAACTTTTTCAAAATCATTTAGGCAGAGAAATATCAAAAGAAGAGAAAAAAAGTATTATAGGTTTTTGTATTAAAACCCTTGGTGGATTACCACTAGCTATTAAAATAATAGCAAATTATATGAAAATATATAGACGAAAACTAGATGAAATCAATAAAGACTTACTAGATATAGAGATGAAAGATAACTTTAGAGAAGAAACACTCTCCATCAACTCAATTTTTAAACTCTCTTTTGATAAGCTTACACCACAAGCTCAAAAAGTTTTTGCAATTGGTAGTGTTTTTATCTATCCATTTAAAGAAGAGTATCTTTTAGAGGTAGCTAAAGCAACAGATGCAATATCAATAGAGCAAGAGTTAAATAGACTAATAGAGATTAATCTACTTGATAGAGATAAAGAGGGCTTATATAGTTATCATCCTCTCATTAGGGAATATGCACTAAAAAAACTATATGCTTTTGAAATTAGTGAGAGTATTTTTGAGGCACAAAAAGAGTATTATGCCTCTTTATCTGCAAATGAATCTAATTTATTTGATATTTATGATGAATTGATTTATATTTTAAAAGATGATTATAAAAAAGAAAACTATCAAAGATTTTTTAGAATTGTTAAAAACTTAGATTGGTGGCTAATGGGTATTGGCTTTTATACAAGAAGAGAAGAGTTAGTAAGTAGAGGATATGAAAAAGCAAAAGAGTTAGAGGAGAAGGAGAATGAGTACTATTTTTTAAGAAGTTATGCAGATACTTTGCATAGAAAAGGAAACAATAAAGATTCAGAAATATATTTAAAAAAAGCTTTAGCATTTGAAGAAGCAAAAGATGATTTTTATTTACACTATTCTCTATTTGCAAAAGATTATTATTCAGGAAATTATAAAAAATCTTATGTTAAGAATTTAGAGTTTTTGAGAAAAACCTTAATCAAAGGTCAAACTAATTTATTTTTTAGAACAAATAGTTGGATTTGCAGTGATTTTTCAAAATTAAATTTAAGTTTAAACTATTCAAAAATTTATTCTTTTACAGAAGATTCAAAATCTAATAATTTTATGGGTCTAATTGATTTAATAAAAATATTTTTTTATCAAACTAGTTATAAAAAATCATTAAATTATATCAATATCTTAGAAAACTATATTGATGATGAGAATTTGTGGTTAAGTGATAAATTAATACTTAAAGTCTGTAGATGCTGGATATACCTATATACAAAAGATACTTATTTAATACAAGAGATAGAGAGTATCAAAAATAGTTTTAATCTCTTAAAATTTGGAAGTGGTTTTGATAACTTAAGAAAGATAGAAGGCTTATACCATATAGATAATCAAAACTTTGATATGGCTAAAGAATCCTTTCTAAAGATACTATATGAGGAGGAGAGAGAGTATAATCTAGGAGTTTATTATAGTTATACAGATATAGGCAAAGCCAAAGAGATTTTTGAAAATTTATTACAAAAAGAGAAGTTATCACCTAAAACAATAGCAAATATTAAACTCTATCTCTCTTATATTTATGCCAAAAAAGAACAAAAAGAACAAGCTATCAAACTTTTGTGTGAAGCTCAAAATATCTTTGGGGAGTATATGAATCCTATCTATAAAAAGGTAGAAAAAGAGATACTAGAGAGTGTTGGAGTAGATGAGTATATTAAAGAAAAATCAAATATAGAGATAGAAAAAATAGATGATAAATTCTTTTTGGAAGATTTACCTCAATCACTTATCGCAAAAGATAATAAAGAGATGGTTTTAATCCCACAAGGATTTAGTATCTATGGTGAAGATAACTTCTCTATCCCCACTACTGATGAGATATTTGAAAATATTGATATGATTTTAAATAATGATGAAAAATTACAATCTATTCGTTATTTGGGTAATTTTTATATAGATAGAGAAGCTGTAACCAATGGTGAGTATATTGAGTATTGTAAAAAAGCAGAGATTGAAATACATAAAGAACTAGAAGAGAAAGATTCAAGTTTACCTATAACTGATTTGACATTAGAAGAGATGCAAAAATATGCTGAATTTTATGACAAAGAGTTACCACTTCCAGAAGAGTGGGAAAAGGCATGTAGAGGAGAGGAGAACTTTAATTACCCTTGGGGGAATAATTGGGAAGATGAAAATATTAATATCGAAGTAGATGAAACAATGGCAAGTGAAGTAAAAAAACATTTTATTAATCATGAAACTTATGAAGAGTATTTTGAATGGTTTGTAGAGTATTGTAATGTAGATTTATCAATAATTTCTAATTCAAAAGATATAGATGTTGTTGCTAATAATGAAGAAAATTTCCCTATGATAAAATCAAAATTACCAACGAATGTAAATATAAATCCATATATATCTTTAGATAAGGTAACAATTAATGTATCTACTCAAAATAAAAATATCGTATCAAACAATATTGAACCTATTGAAATAAAAAAAGTACAAGAGCAAAAAACAGAAGAATTCACAGAAATATATCAATCTAAAATTGAACATCAAGTATTAATTGAAAAAGATAATAAAAGTCTAACAATAATTAAGTCTATTAATTTACCCACTGATGTAAAAATAGATACATATTATTTTATGAAATTATTACTCAACTCTTTTAGTCTAACTGTAGATGAAAAAAATAGAATAATACAAGCACTACCTACTTTAACAGAATCTCAAATACATGATTTGATTCGTATATTATCTGAAGAGGTTTATAAATTTGGAACACTGGATAAAAAACATAGTGAACAACTTAATGAATTATTGAATAAACATCGAAATGGTATCTTTGATTTAATTAGTGATGAAAATAATAATCTAAAAATTGAACAAAATATGTTAACGGAGTTTGAAAAGTATTTTGTAAATCATAAAACCTATGAAGAGTATTTTGATTGGTTTGTAGAATATCTAAAAATTGAAAAAACAAAAAAGATTATTATACAAGATGTAAAGGAGATACCTAATGCAGATATATCAGATGAGGAAAAAAGAAATATCGAAAAAAGTCAAAAAGAGTTTGAAAGAATATATACAAATATAAAACCAAAAGTATTGATTGAAAAAGATGATAAAAGTCTAGCAATGATTAAATCTATTAATTTACCAACTGATGTAAAAATAGATACATATTATTTTATGAAATTATTACTCAATTCACTTAGTCTAACTGTAGATGAAAAAAATAGAATAATACAAGCACTACCAAAACTAACAGAATCTCAAATACATGATTTGATTCGTATATTATCTGAAGAAGTATATAAATTTGGGGTTTTGGATAAAAAACATAACAATCAACTAAATGAATTATTAAAAAAGCATCAAAATGGTATATTAAGTTTGATGATAAAAGATATACCTAATCATATATCATCTATTTCTCCTTATGGTGTTAAAGATATGGTAGGTAATGGTTATGAGATGACAGTGCGAAATGAGGAGGAAATTTTAAAGAGTAGTGAGATTGATTATGACTTTAAAGAAAATCTGAAAGGTAAGATAGAACAAAAACGAAACAACTTAATGGAACAATCATCTAAAACTCCTATTTTTGATTCAAAGCCTCAAAAAACTAAAATAGCTTTTAGATGCGTCAAACCAATATTTAAAATAGAAGATTTAAAGGAGCTACAAAATGGATAACAAAGAGATACTTTTAGAACAATACAAAGTGTTTGTACAGACAGCTGATGATATTACAGCTCGGAGATTAGAGACCAATAAATTTTATCTAACCATACTTTTGGGACTATTTACAATCGCTGGATTTCTCAATACCAAAGAGATGTCAGGCTATTTTGATAGTTATAGTGTGGTGATACTTATATCTGTGATAGGGATATTTTTGAGTGTGGTTTGGTATATGAATATAGAGTCGTATAAGCTCTTAAACGAAGCCAAGTTTAAAGTCATACATGAGATGGAAGAAGAGTTGGCTTATGCTTGTTTTGATAAAGAGTGGGAATTTAGGAAAGGTGTAGATAGTGATAATGCTTATCCTAGATTTACTCAAATAGAGAAGTTTTTGCCTATTGCTATGGGGATAGTTTTTGCTTTTCTTTTGGTTGTGGTGATATCTCTTAAAATATTTATTTAGTTTAGTTGATTATTGCTTAAAATATGTTTCGCTTATTCTCACTGAGGAGAGACTGTGAAAGAACTTACTTCTTTATTAATACAAAATGGTTCATTGAGTCAAGAGTTTTTAGATTTGGCAAATAAAGAGGCAATAGTAGGTGCATCCAATGCCATTCCACTACTGTTAGAGGTACTACTAGGTTCATTTAGACCAAAACTTGGAAAAGAGAGACAGATATAATCTTTTATAAGATAAAATTTATTATTCTACTAGGATAAGGAGAGAGGTTATGAGGCTATTAATACTTTTACTGTGGCTTATTTCTATTAGACAGCCAGAATTAAATCTTATTGCATTTGTATCAGCTCTTATCGCCTTTGGTGTAAGTTATTACTTTTGGTCTATTTATATCTCAGTTATAGGCACTGTAGTAGTCTTGGGATATTATGCCACTGCACCTACTCTTTCAGCTAATATATATACTTTAATTATTCTTGGTGCTTATTTTGTATGGGCTACACATTCCAAAGAAACGGCTACACATAGTAATTTAGAGGATGACTCTGATAGTGTGTGTGATATATATTTTGAGAGTGAAGAGTAAATGTATAATATAAAATAATTATATTATTATGGCTATCTCATTCTAGTATTTTAGAATGAGACAAACTCTGCTACTGAATAACCCTTACAGCTCTTACACCGTTATAAATACGCTCTGCATCTTCACCTTGTGGACCACCTTCTACTTTAGTATCATATCTAACTGCTCCTGCACCATGTGTATCTTCATTATTACCATCAACTGCATAACCAAAGGCAACATACCATGCCCAATAGTGTTTTTGCTCTTCTTCTGATGCTTTTGAAAAATATGCTGAAGTACTTGTCCAGAAATAGGCATCATCATCAGTGATATTAAAATAACTTTTTGAAATTGCTGGATAAACACCTGAATAGTCTACTATACTTTGAAGCTCTTTTACATTTGGTAATTTCCAATCGGTATGTCCTGCATATTCTAAATTCTCAGCATAAGATAATGCGTTTTCCCAATCAAGTCCTTCTCCTGAATCATCTTTCATCCACATAAGTCCACTAGTCATATCACTAATTGTTCCATCACCATTATCAACAAACTGACTCACACCATAATTATTACCCCGTACACAACGAATTTGCTTGGCTGCAATATTATTCATAGCAGGCATTTCAGTGTTTGCATCATTTGTAGAAAGAGTTGTATCACCACCACCCTGCATAGCTTCACTAGAATATGCTTTGATATGTCCTGTACCATAATTGAGACCAAAAGCTTTGCCTATATCATTTGCCAAATAATAATTACTTGACCAAAATTGTAAATCTTTACCAATAGCTAATTCTCCTAGACTAAAGTAATCTGTATCAAGATATGGCCATCCATCTGAAAAATCTTCAATTGATATAAGTTCATACAATGAAGGAGTACGCCAATTAGAATAACTAGCTAATGATAAATTTTGGCAATATTCTTTTGCTTCTTCCCACATAAAAGATTCACTTGTTGGAACTTGTTCCCACATCAACTTTGTATTTAAGTCACTAGTTGTTCCATCGCCATTATTTTGTAAAGAAAATTCTTTTGATATATATTGTGCATCTTGTCCATAAAAGGCTTCATCTTCAACAGGAGTAATAGCATTTCCATCACTATCATAAGAGAGATTCTGTCCCGTTATTACTATATTACTTTTTGTCTCAGGTGTAGTAGTATCAAATGTGTCATTAGAAGAACTACCACATCCTACCAATGAGAATAAAGAGAGTGTTGTAACCAAACTAAGTGTTGTAATTTTTGTATTCATCATAAACTCCATCTGTTAATATTTAAAATGATACTCATATAGAGTAAATGCTTGGCAACGATGAGTAAATGATAAGAAATAATATTAGTTTCTTTGGAATAAAATTATTTTTGTTACACTTTTAAAAATAAATAACTTTTTTTTATAAAATCCCATCATTTTTACAGTTTTTTTACATTGCTTTGCTAAGATTAGTACTCAAAGATAATTACAAAGGAGTGTAAATGTATAAAAAAATGACTCGTATCACTTGTATAGCAGTGTTTTTGTCAGCCTCTACTCTGCTCAATGCCACAGATTTGACCAAAGCATATAGTATGCCTGATGCTAGTAAAATGATAGAAAAAGACTTACTCAAACCAGCTCAAAAATTTACAATGCCAAAAGAATGTGTCTCTACAGACAAAGATTCTCTTGCTAGAGGAGAGTATATATTCCATAATCTTAATGGGAAAAAAGCCAAAGCAACACCACCTACTGGACTTGCTAAATTTATTGAAAAAAAAGATAAAAATGGCAAAGTTGTTAAAAAGCCAAAGCAATATGGTAATTGTGTTGCTTGTCATAATATAGAAGATGCAAAAGGTGGTGGAAATATTGGACCAGACTTATCAAACTATAAAACAATTTTTATGGACACAAAGGTAAGAGATAATGCTTTTGTATATCAAAAGATTGCAGATGCACGAATAGATGTACCAAATACTCATATGACTATCAATCTTACAACAGGACTCTTTAACGAGCAAGAGATTTGTGATTTAACCTCATATATTGTGTCAGAAAAAAAATAAAAGGAAGAACTATGAAAAGAAGAAATTTTATGCAGGGTTTATTGTTGAGTTCAGCAGTAGCCATAACCACTAGTCCAACTCTATTAAGTGCAGAAGAAAAACCTAAAAAAGCTGGTCCTAATGATATGGATTATAAGACAGCTGAAGCTGCTATTACTGGTGGAAAAGAGATTAAAGAGAGCGATACACTCAAACTTACTGTACCTGAGATAGCAGAAAATGGTGCAGTTGTTCCTGTGAAAGTAGAAGTAGATCATCCTATGGAAGAGAATAACTTTGTAAAAGCTATTCATGTGCTTAATACCAAAAATGGTAATGCAAGATCAGCGGATATAATGCTTACTCCTCTTAATGGAAAAGGGTATTTTGCAACAAGAATCAAATTAGGTGGAACACAAGATGTTGTAGCACTTGTAGAGCTTAGTGATGGAACATTCCTAAAAGCTGCTAAAAGTGTTAAAGTAACTATTGGTGGATGTGGTTGATAACTTGGTTTTGCAAAGATCAAATAACTTCATAAAAATATAAAATAGTAATTAAAAGGATTAAAAATGGCTGATAAACGAAAATCTATGATAAAAATTAAACCAAAGAAATTTAAAGTAGGGGATATAGTAAAAGTAGACTTTATTGTTATCCACCCTATGGAAACTGGAATGAAAAAAGATAAAAAAACTGGTGAGTATGTTCCAGCACATTATATTGATTCTGTTACATTCTCATTTGATGGTAAACCATTTACAACAATGAAATCTTGGGAAACTATCTCAACAAATCCTTATTATTCTGTGAACTTTAAAGTTCCAGCAAAAGGTGAGATAACAGTAGATTATACAGATAACAGTGGTGAAAAAAATAGCAAGAGTAAAAAAGTTAAACCAAAAGGATAGAAGATGAAGAAATTATTACTTCCTTTTGCTCTTGTTGTTACTATGGCTTATTCTGGTGAACAGTTTGCTATGAGTGACGCAGATAAAGCAATGTATGAAGAGATGTTAGAGAACAATCCTGCTGATATATATGTGGAAAGTGGGGGTGAACTCTTCGAAGAACTAGGTGGCGAAGAAGCCTTGATAAAATTTTTGGGTACGACAGAAAAAGAGTTACCTAAATATATTGCAGGTTTTCCAAGATATATAAAGAAATTAGGCAATGTTGTAGGCATTGACCAAGTACTTCAAGCTATGCAAGTAGAACAGGGTAAAAAAGCAACAAAGCTTAAAAGTGAAGATATGTTTTCTATGTTGGCGTATGTAAAATCTTTGGCAAATGATGAGCAGTTTACTATAGATATTACTGCTGATAAACATATCAAAGCATCATACGCACTTGGAAAAAAGACTTTTGATACACCTAGAGGTGGAAGAGGACTTTCATGTTTGAGTTGTCATAGTAAAGATATTGTAGGAATGATTTTGCGTACACAGCCTTTACCAGATTTGGGTGAAGCAGGTGCAGGTGCAACTTGGCCAGCATATAGAATGACAAAATCAAGCCTAAGAAGTATACAAAGAAGATTTCAAGGTTGTATGAATAATGCACTTTTGAAAGTAATACCGATAGGTTCAAAAGAGATGGTAGGGCTTGAAGTATATATTTCAACACTCGCTCAAGAGAAGAAAAAAGCCATAGCAATACCTGGCTTAAAAAGATAAGGAAACGAAGATGGATATTAATAGACGAGACTTTCTCCAGATAGCTGCTGCACTGGGTTTACTAGGCGTAACAGGTGGAACTAATCTCTTTGCAGGAGAAGCAGGTAAAGAACGGATCAAAAAACTAAGCTTTAATGATATAGTAGATTTTGAACCTAAAGGGAAAGTGACGCTATTACATATCTGTGATATGCACGCACATATCAAACCTCTCTATTGGAGAGAACCTTCTACCTTAATCTCAGCCAAAAATCTCGTAGGTACACCAGGATTTATTTGTGGTGATAGCTTTGAGAGCTATTATGGTGTAGAGTCTGGAACTGTAGACCAGTATTTTGATACACATAATAACTTCCCTGCACTTGCCAAAAAATTTGGTAAGATGGGTGGTATTTCACATATGAAACCAATTATAGACCACATCAAAAAAGAACGAGGCAAAGAGAATGTTCTTTTGCTTGATAGTGGTGATACTTGGCAAGGTACAGCTGTTGCACTCAAAACCAAAGGTGAAGCTATCGTAGATGCACAAAACTATTTGGGTGTAGATGTTATGGTAGGTCATTGGGAGTTTACCTATGGCAAAGAGAGAGTCTTTGAACTTATAGAAAAACTCAATGGAGAGTTTATTTCTCAAAATGTTATTGATAATGATCCTTTTTCTGATGAGTTTGAAGAGCTAATTTTTCCTCCATATACAATCAAAGAAGTTGCAGGAGCTAAAATAGGTATCATTGGGCAATCATTTCCATTTACTTCTACAGCAAATCCTAAGAAGTTTACAGAGGGTTGGAGCTTTGCCTTGCGTCATGAGAGTTTGCAAGAGTTTGTAAATGAACTACGAAATGAGAAAAAAGTAGACGCTATTGTGGTACTAAGTCATGATGGCTTCTCAGTAGACCAAGAACTTGCCAAAAAAGTAAAAGGTGTAGACTTTATTTTGAGTGGACACACGCATGATCCTAGTCCAAAACCAATTATTGTTAATGATACAGTTATTCTTATTGCAGGAAGTCATGGAAAATATATTGGTAGATTAGATATAGATATTAAAGACAAAAAAGTTGCAGGATATAATTTTAAGCTTATGCCTGTAGCTTCAAATTTAATCCCAGCAGATAAAACAGGGGATGCACTTATAGCTAAATGGTATAAACCTTTTGATAAAGAATTAAATGAAGTTTTAGGTACAACCAAAGGCTTACTCTATAAAAGAGATACTTTCTATTCCACATTTGATGCACTTATTGGTGAAGCTATCCAAGATGAGATGAAGTCTGATATTGTCTTTACTCCGGGATATAGATGGGGAACAACACTTATTCCTGGTGATGATATACTCAAAGATAATGTATATGAAATGACTGCTATTACTTATCCAGAGGTATATACCTTTGAACTCAAAGGGGATTTGATAGCAAAACTGATGGAAGATATAGCCGATAATGTCTTTAATGAAAATCCACTTTTACAACAAGGTGGAGATATGAGTAGACTTACAGGTGCTAGTTATAGTATCAAAGTAGCAGCTCCATCAGGAAAACGAATTTCGGACTTTATGATAGGTGGAAAACCTATTGATCTTAAAAAGACTTATTTAGTATCATCTTGGGGTGGAAACCTACAAAATGCTGGTGAAAACTTAGATGAAAAGAAAATAAGAGCTGTGTATGAAGTAGTAAGTGATTATATTCGTAAACAAAAAACTATAGATATTAGTATGAAATCAAATGTTCAAGTATTAGATTTTGATTGTGGATGTCCAATTAAAGGTGCAAAGTGCTAAAATACCAGTACAGTTTAAGAAAAGGACAGAAGATGGAACAACAAAAGAAAATCTCACTAGGCGTAGTAACTGCGTCAGTGTTATTAATGAGTACAGCAGTTATAGCGGGAGGTGACATAGCTCCTATAAAAACAGAGTCTATTGGGATTGAACAACTCAAAGCAGATAAGCCCAAAAGACAAATGAGAGGCAATATGACTCTCAAATATAATGTACTACCTCCTAAAGTAAATAGCTTAAGTGAAATGTTTACTGAAGGTGTGTTCTATGGAAGACTAAGATCAAATAGTTTTGCTTGGGACTGGGAAACAGAAAAATGGGATAATGAGACAAAAAAAGGTCTTAAAGATAATGAAAACATGGGTGTGGGTGGAAGCCTTATCTTTAAGTCTGGTGTTTTAAATGGCTTTAGTGTAACTACAAGTTATTATGGTTCTATGAATCCAGAATTTTTGAGAATGGACAAAGATGAAGTAGCTGCATCTAAAGCTGGTAAAGATACATTTAGTAGATATAAAGTAGCTACAGAAGGTCATTATGGAATTTATGCAGCAGGTGAAAACTTCCTCCAATATAATAATGGTGCAGTAAATGTAATAGCAGGTCGTCAACTCTTCGAATCAGTCTTTACAGCTTCAAATGATACAAAAATGATACCAAATACTTTTGATGGTGTAAGTGCAAGTGTAAAAATAGCTCCAAAAACAAAAGCTAGATTAGCTTGGTTTGGTAGTCAAAAACTAAGAGACCATGAAGATGCTCACGATGTAATCACTTTCAAAGATGCAGAGGGTAATAGCTGGAATAATAATGATGATGCAGCTATCCATAGAGGTCTTAACTATAATAATTTTACAGCAGCAGGCGAAGATGTAGATCATGATCTTATAGTAGCTGATGTACAGACTAAAATAATAGAGAACCTTAAATTTACTTTGAGTTATCTTCAAGTTCCAGGTGTTGTTCAAGATATTGTAGCAGAAGCACACTATAAAGTGAACCTAGAGAGTGGGTGGGCTTTAAGACCAGGAATCAGATATTTCCAACAAATGGATGATGGTGGTGGAGCAATAGCAGGCTATACAAACCTTTCAGGAAAAGAGGCTATAGGATATGACGCAGGTGTAGCAGATTCATTAGACTCTAGTTTATTTGCAGCAAGATTTGATATATTAATGCCAAATAAACAAGGTTTCTTTAGACTTGGTTACTCAAAAGTAGATGATAAAGCAGATATCGTAGCTCCTTGGAGAGGATTCCCTACAGGTGGATTTACAAGAGCTATGGCACAGTATAACTGGTTTGCAAATACTGAGACTTTTATGGTTAGAGGTGTATATCAAGTTACTCCAGAGTTGAAAGCAAGTCTACGATATGCAATTCAAGATTTTGATGATAACAAAAAATATGTTTTAGCAGATACTGATGTATGGCATTTAGATCTTTGGTATGATCTTACAGAGAACCTCCAACTTAAAGGTCGTGTAGGTCTTGTAACTGCTGATCCAGGTGATACAGGTAAAGCTGACACTTCATATAATGAATATAGATTTGAAATCAACTATCTATTCTAGGAGTATGTGATGAAAAGTATGATTGCCCTTTGTTTAACTATTGTCTCTTTGGAAGCCTTTGAGTACCATTTGGTACCCAAAGAGGTAGCCAAAGGTGTTCACTGTTTTTTTGGAACACCTGAAGAAATTACTAAAGAGAATGGTGGAAACATGGTCAATACATGCTTTGTCACAACAAAAGAGGGATTCGTTGTCATTGATAGCGGTCCCACTTATGCCTATGCCAAACAAGCCTATACGGCAATGCAAAAAATAGTCAATTTACCTGTAAAGTATGTGATAGATACACACGATCATGATGATCATTGGCTTGGTAATGGATTTTACCATCAAAAGGGTGCTTTGCTTATGGGTTCGAGAACTTATGAGCAAAATGTCCAAGCTGGGATGCCAACAAGAATGGAAAAAGTAGTAACTAAAGAGACTTATGCTAAGACAAAAATTGTCAAATTAGATAAGGTAGTAGCGTCAGAATATAACTTGACTGTAGGTACTACACAATTGCAAATAAAACAACTTGTAGATACAGCACATACAAAAGGGGATTTAGTTATTTATTTACCAGAAAACAAAGTTCTTTTTGTAGGTGATTTGGTATTTAATGACAGAATAACTTCTTTGCGTGATGGTTCTGTTATAGGATCGCTAAAAGCTATAGAGATGATAGAAGCATTGAATGCAGAGACTATTATTACAGGGCATGGCTATACTACAGATAAAACAGTAATAAAACATCAAAAAGAGTATCTTCTTGCACTCAAAGAAGGTGTTCAAGATGCTATAGATAATGATGTAAGTATAAATGAGGTTACAAAAACTGTAAAACTAGAGCAGTTTAAAGATATGAATCTTTATAAAGAACTCAATAGCAGAAATGTATTTGAAGCCTATCGAGAGCTAGAATTTTATGATGAGGATGAGTAGATGAAAAAGATAGTGCTACTAGGAGTAATCTCTACACTATTATTAGTGGCAAGTGAGGGAGAAAAGGTTTTTAAAGCCAAATGTGCATCTTGTCATAGTGAATTTTTCTCTATAGAGAAGCTAACAGAGAATTTTATGCAAAGAGATAACAAACTTCTTAATCTTAAAGCTCCTACTCTTAATCAACTCTCTTTTAGACTCAAGCAACAAATAGGAGACCCTAAGGGGGATGAAGATATGCACCGTATGGAAGTGGGAGCTTTTATTGCTGACTATCTGATTAACCCTGATAAACAAAAAAGTGTATGTATGGATGATGTTATCAAGCACTTTGATACTATGCCTTCTATGAAAGATAAAATAGATGATGATGAGATAGAAGCGGTGAATGAATATATTTATGATTATGATAAAAACTTACTAGAAGCCAAAAAAGTTAAAAATGAAAAATTTTCTGTTGCTTTAGAGCGAGCAAAAAAAGAGAATAAAATTATTATGATTAAAGCTACTTCTGAGCATTGTCATTATTGTAAAAAGATGGATAGAGAAGTATTTATAGAAGATGAAGTAATTGAGGCTATGAATAAAGACTTTATATCTGTTACAGTAGATGTTTCAAAAGAGCAGATGCCTTTAAGTATAAATGTAAGTATGACACCAAGTTTTTTCTTTGTAAATAAAAACTCTCAAATTATAAAAACTATTCCAGGATCTTGGAATAAGATGGATTTTTTGACAATATTAAAAGAGGCAAAAGTAGCAAATAAAAAAGGGAATAAATAGAATGAAAAAAATTATAGTATTACTTGTATTGATAATGAGTTTTGGTCTAGGAGATACAGAACTTGCTGAGCCTAAACCAGATATAGATAATCCTAGAAAATTTATTTTCCCTATTACCAAATGGGATAGGAAAGAGGTAAATCATATTATTAGTTCAGCTAATAATGTTATGAAATTTTATGGTCCAGAGAATACAGAAGTAGTAATAGTAGCCTATTCCCAAGGCATTAATAGCTTGGTGAAAAATAGAGATAGCAAGATAAAAAAACGAATTGAGGCATTGATGACTTATGATGTTGAGTTTATAGCTTGTGGGAATACTATGAAAACATTGAAAATAGAGAAGAAAGATTTATTAGATGATGTAGAGATAGTTACAGCAGGTATTGTTGAATTAATCGAGAGACAGCTACAAGGTTATATTTATATAAGACCATAAAACAGATTAAAATTAAAGGATAAAAAATGGTAAAAATAGGTTTAAGAGGATTGTTTGTATATTTACTCATTTCTATGAGTATACTCCAAGCATCACATGATATTGAAATATTTACTTCAGACAATAGTGATGGAAAGATAACAACCAAAAGTATTGAAGAAGCTTTTAAAAAAGTTGGGTTTTCTATCGCTGAGAATAGAGATATGAATGGACCATTTATCAAGCAGTTTAAAGAGACAACATTTGATGTATATAATCTTTTTACAGTTTATGAAGAGAAAATAGTTTTAGAATTAGCAAAAACTTATCCAAATTTTGGACTTTTTGCACCTATGAGTATGTCTATTTATAGTAAAAAAGGAACTAAATCTATCTCTGTAGCATCACTTACACCAGAAGCTATGGCAAAGATTATGAAAATTCCAGCAGATAATAAAGAGTTACAATCATTAGGTATACTTGTAAAAAAAGCACTCAACATTGCTATGCCAAATGGAAAACTTGAAACTATACCGTATTCTGTAGCTACAGCTAAAGAGTCTTTGGTTACATCATTTGAGATGGAATTAGATGAAGAAGATTGGGATGAAGGAAAAGAAGA
>JADGER010000196.1 GCA_016744315.1 Sulfurovaceae bacterium | reverse complement strand
CTATAGCTCTCCATAGTTCTCTATATCGACTATCTTCTTCACACTTAAAAGAGCTTAAATACCCTCTCAAAAGCTCATCATACGCTATTGGGATAAATCTTTCTTTTATGTCATTGTTGTAGGTTATTTGCATTTTTATTCCTCTATTAAATCTACCCAAATATGATACATATCTATATTTTTTGTTTTGCATTGATGTTGCGAATTGTATGTAGCAAATAGTGAGTTATTACTATTGGATATTAATTTGTCTTGCTTTTCCCAAATTAAATCTTTTGAAGATGATTCTTTTATCTCTTCATCTATCCAGCTATTTATCTTTTTTAACCAAGTATCAAAATCATCTGTTTGTAGATATCCTATCATTCCAACATGCATTAAATTTCCACCATGTTTTTGATTTTTAAATCTTTCAATACCTCCCCCACCATCTCTAATAATATATTCTCTTTTACGATATTTTGGTAATAAGTTATCCAATCTTTTTGCTTCTAATACAAAGAAAGCTTTTTGAGACTCTCTTGGAATAATAGCTATATCAACTTGTGCTGAATCTCCTCTTGAGATATCTTCAATATACTCATGATGAAAAAAGAATTTTTCATCTCTAATTTGATTGTTCATACATAACACAAATTGTTGATTTAACCCTTTCTCTTTCGTTGTTTTATTATATTCTTTTTGAAAAAGAGTGATATTATTTTCTATAAAACTTTTTATTTCCTTAATAGACTTTGCTTCAAATTTACCTTTTGTAGTTATCTGCCTAGTAGGTTTATTATCACTAAACAATTTAATACCCCATCTCAACTAAATCAGCATAAGTCTCATCAGCATCTCTAACAGCTATAGACTTCAACCAAAAACGATACTCTTTTGGCTTGATAATATAGATAATATTCTCATCATAAAAGCGTAATATTCTTTTGATATTCACATTTTGACCTATTTTATTATTGATGATTGAATACAAATTTTCATTTAACTCTTTGGTATTTTCAAATATATTTTTTGTAGGTTTATCTTTATAATAAAAAGGACAACCTATAAAGGAATCTGTTTCAAATGGTTCAAAAGGTTTAATATCATCATAAGTTGAGTTTAGTAGTTCACAATATACAGATTGAAACTCTTTTAATTGTTTTTTTGTTGTAGGTTTTAAAAGAGGTGATTCGTTATTTCCTTTACAAAAATTTATCATATAATTTATGCTATCATCTGCAAAATATTGTTCAGTTTTTGATAATTTTAAATCTTCATAATCTTTTGGGTATGGTAACAAATCTATATCTTTTTTTAATAATGATGTTCCTTTACTAACACCTACTCTACCACTTATAGCTATAAGATAAAAAATATATACAAAGCTTTGTTTCTTTATTTTTTCTACAAGGTTTTTTAATTCATTTTTATCTTTATGAGGAACATGTATTCCATTAATTCCTATTTTAAAAGATAAAGGTATATCTATATATTCAATTAATATTTTTTTCTTTCCTAAAACATTTTTTATTAAGGCAAGAGGAGGATTAAAGAGCTCTTTTACTCTTGGAGACTCAAATGCAGTCAATTCAAGTGGTTTTATTTGTTGGTAATCAATACCTTTTTCTGTAAATGCTTCAGTAGGTAATGTTGGATTGTTTGTTAAAAAATCTATATTAGAATGCTGTTTATTTCCCTCTTTAAAACCAGAAAGATAAATCCAACCATCTTTTTCTCTATTTTTCAAATATTCTTTTAAAGTAGGATATTTTTCTAATCTATAAACAATAGACCTTATTCTACTTCCACCCATTAAATCACACTTCCAAATACTTTTTTGTTCTAATACATCCCTATAATTTAACCAGTGAAAATCATAATGACTCAAATCAAAATATATCTTCTCTTTTGCCAAAAATGTATTTCTAACTGTGAGATGCAAAAGTGTATCACTTTCTATATTTGGTTTTTTATTTTGAATAAATGAGACCAATACAGCCACATCTGCACAACTATCTTTCCTTTTAAATAAAAATTTATTCAAACAAGCAAAATCTATTATTTGATGACATCTATACTCTTCAAAAATTTTATTTCTAAAACTATCACTTGTTTGACTATACAAAAATGCTGATGGCTGAATCATACATAAAAAAGCTTCTTCTTTTAAAAGATTAAAGCTTTGTTCGAGAAAGAAAAATGATAGTTGCTTGTTTGATATAGATGATGTTTTCTTCTCAAATTTTTTAGCTATATCTGTCCACTCTTTATATTTATTTACAAACGGAGGATTCCCAATAACCAAGTCAAATTTATTATGACAACTCTCATCTTGAATATATTCAAAAAAATCTTGTCCAATTAGATTCCTAGAATCTTCGAGATTGTCAAATGTTAAATCATTCCAAATAACTTCAGGTAGAAATGTATCACAAAGAGCCAAAGATAGACTAAAGATAGATACTTGTATTGCTCCCTCTTCTTTATCTACCCCAAAGATACTATCTCTAATAATGCCTTTTGCTATATCAGGAGTTGGCTTTTTCCACTCATTCTCTATCATCCACCACTCTATAAGCCTCTTGTATGCTCCTACTAAAAATATACCTGAACCACAAGAAGGGTCTATAAGTTTAAAATCTTTTTGAGGATTTTCTATTGGCATTATCTCATCTATCATAAAATTTACTAAAATAGGTGGTGTATAGACTATCCCACTTTTTTCTTTATCCTCTGATTTTAAAAAAAGTTCATAAATATTACTGACAAGCTCAATAGGCAAATCTTTAAATGAGTAACGAGACCAAAGCACCAACTGTTTTCCATCTTTTTTACCCTCTAGAAAATATTGGAATTCTTTTAAATTTATAGCTGAACTTAAAAGCTCTTTTCTTTCATCGCTATTTTCATCACCAATATCAAAAACACCACCATTAAAATGCTTATGAAGATCATCAAACAACCTTACAACTGTATCTGCATCATCAAAAAGATGAATAAATGAAGTTGCATCTTTTTTGAATTTATCCCAATATGGTCTTTGATTTTCTTCTCCATCAGCAAATACCTCTCTCTCTTCAAGGTATCTCAAAAAAATTGACTTTATTAATAGGCTTTCTGCTGTTTTATTTGAGAGTATTTTCTGCTTGATTAGATTATCTCGAAGTAGTTTTAATTCATCTAGTAAAGATTCATAAACACTATTTTTAAATAAAAAATTGTCTTTATACTTTGAACTCCAAAATGCACCCGTATCAAACATATTTGCTTTGAACTCTTTATTAATTTCAGAAGCCAATTTGATTGATTTTAGTGGAGATATATTTTGCAACTCTTCATTTGTTATCTTTGGTTTCTCTAAACAGTTATAGATTTTGACTTCTGTTTTTGAAAAGATAAAAAACATAGGTACTTTATATGCATTCCATAACTGTTTATGAAGTTCTGTTATTTGCCTGTCATCAAAGTGATTTGAACTATTATCATATATGTATATTTGTGGTTTAACTGAGTTATTTTCAAATTTAGTAACATAGATAGCTGTAGGTTGGTATCGTTTAGCCTCTTCTATATGTATCTTGATATGGGGATTATCTATATCTCTATCTAGAAAATAGAGCCCTGTCTCTTCATCATCATCTCTTAACATAGAAAGTTTTTTCAAACCTTCTTTAAAAGTAAATGTATTTGAAAGACTCATCTTATTAACCTGATATTTTTGATTCAATTATATCATAATCAAAACAAGAAATAAGCAGTATTTATATAATCTCTACGGATACATCAAATACTTCGCTCGAATCTTCCGAAACTTATTCAAATCTTTCTTCCAACTTGCTCGTATCTTTGCCTCTGATAGACCACTCTGTATCTGTTTTCTAAGTTGCTCTGTTCCTGCTAGTTTATCCATAAATTTATTTTTGAGAAAGAACTTCTTTTTATTAGGAAATTTTGCGTAAGCAT
>JADGER010000195.1 GCA_016744315.1 Sulfurovaceae bacterium | reverse complement strand
AGTTCAGTGTTGAAAACTATCAAAAAATTATTAGGTACAGGTGGAACTATCAAAGAAAATAGTATGGAGTTTCAAGGGGAAATAAAAGAAAAACTCAAAATAATACTTCAAGATTTAGGTTTTGGATTAAAAAAATAATTTTTAATTAGATACATTAGTTATATTATATTTTAAAAGAAGCAAGAGAAAATCTTAAAATTAGAGAGTAGTGAAATTATAAAAAATACTTAATGATAATAAAATTATTGTAAAAAGTCATAAATTTGATTTTATACTATTTTTTGCTATACTAAAATTATATTATAAATTAATGGAGTTTTCATGACAACAATGACACTTACTATTGATGATAAAAGTCAAGATATATTAGAGGCATTAAAAACTATTGTTTCTAATTTTAAAGGTGTCTCTTTTGAGATTGAAGAAGAAGAGACTAAAGAAGAAGTATTAAGTAGTTTTAGAACAGCTATGAAAGATATTGCTAGTGGTGAAGCTATTAAGAATGCTAGACCAGTTGAGGAGTTATTTAAAGAATTTGCTAATGACTAAAGTAGAATATATACCAAATTTTTATAGAAAAATTAAAAAATTAAATAAGAAAAATAGAAACCTTATCAAGGATATTCAAGAGCTTGTAAAAGTTTTAGAAATAGACCCTACCACAGGTACTTTTTTAGGTAGAGATGTTTATAAAATTAGAGTGGCTAATTCTAGTAAAAATATTGGTAAAAGAGGTGGATTTAGAGTTATAACTTATTATATAGATGAAAATAATATAGTTTATTTAGTAGAGATATATGAAAAAAACTCTATTGAAAATATTCCTATAGAACAATTGATAGAAATAATAGAAAAAGAGATAAAAAATCCTCTTCTTTTTTCTCACTCAAAAACCTAATGATATTGTTTTAGATAGCTTTACATGAGGTGGGACAACTGGTGTAGCTTCTTATAAAAAGGGTAGAAATTGTACCTCTTTTGAAGTCTCTGAAAGTGTGATTTTAAAGGGGTTTTAAATGGTACGCCCATCAGGATTCGAACCTGAGACCTTCGGTACCGCAAACCGATGCTCTATCCAGCTGAGCCATGAGCGCACATATTTTGTAGGAAAGTATTATATCTAACTTTCCTTTACTTTAGCACAACTATAAAACACCAATAATAACAAATATCAAAAATATAAACCCTAAGTAGCCATTTACAGTAAAAAAGGCTTTGTCTATTGTGCTAAAATCTTTGGATACTAAGTAATGTTCATATCCCAACATAACAGCACTGGCTATTATGGCAAGTATCCCCCATATATTTACAAAAGATAGAGCAATAAATCCAGACCAAAATATAATAGTCAAAATATGAAAAATTCTGGCAATCCACATAGTTTTATCTGCACCATATTTAGATGGAATAGAGTGTAGATTATTGGCTTTGTCAAATTCCATATCTTGGAGCGAGTAGAGCAGATCAAATCCTGCTACCCAAAACATTACACCAAGAGCCAAATAGAGTGACCAGAGGGTAATATCGTTTAAGACAGCCACAACACCTGCGATAGGTGCTAATCCTAGACTCACTCCCAAAATAATATGCGCTAAGGCACTAAATCTTTTGAAAAGTGTATATGCTCCAAGAACCATAAGGATAGGTACAGAGAGCTTAAACGCCAAATCATTAATCAAAAAAGCAATAGCAATAAAAATAAGAGCGTTTAGAAGAATAAAAATTATCATACCACTATTACTTACTCTTCCATCTACAGAGGGGCGGTTTTTGGTTCTAGGGTTAAGAGCATCTATATCTCTATCAAGATAACGATTGACTCCCATAGCAAAGTTTCTAGCACTCACAGCAGCGACAAGACCCAACAATAGTAGTTTCCATCCAAACCATCCATCTTTGGCTACAATCATAGCAATAAAGATAAAAGGCAAAGAGAAAATAGAGTGTTGAAACATCACTAGCTCAGAAAAGTTGGCTAGTTTTGTGCGTATATTTCCTATCATTATGGATGCGGTATACGAAGTTTGCTATTGAGTGACCAAGAGATAACTACAACCAAAAAGCCAATAACATAAGGATTGGCAATAATGCTATAGCTAAAGAGAAGATACAAAATCCATAAAAGTATAGCTCCTAGAGGTGTTGGAATACCTTCAAAATATTTGGCTACTTCTCCAGCATCTACTTTGAGATTAAATTCTATAAGTCTACGCAATCCACTAATCACATAAACAATAAAAATAAGTCCTAATATAATCTCTCCAGCTGTCTCTAATCCACTTCCACGCAGAGCATAAAAGAGTAAAAAAGAAGGCATAACCACAAAAGATAAAAAATCAGCAAAGCTATCAAGCTGAACGCCAAACTCTGTAGAGAGATTATATTTTCTTGCTACTTTTCCATCAGCTATATCTAGTCCTCCAGCAATCCAAGCCAAGACAATAGCCACAAAGAAGTTCCCTTCAACAATAAAATAAATAGCCATTAAGCCTGAGGCAATATTTCCAAATGAAATAAGGTTTGCCATATTAAAACGATTGTTCTTATCAAATAGTCCCATACATACTCCATAAATAATTTACAGTATTTTACCTATATTTTGTTATGATTACGGATATGAATAATTTAACTAATAAACCAAAACAACTTGCTATTATTGGTTCTACAGCTTCGGGTAAAAGTGCTTTGGCTGTGGATATTGCAAAGAGATGGGATGGGATAGTTCTCTCTTTGGATTCTTTGGCTGTTTATAAAGAGATAGATATAGTATCTGCCAAACCTACGCTTAAAGAACAAGAGGGGATTGCACACTATGGCATAGACCTACTGTATCCTAATGAAGCCTTTGATGTGACTATTTTTATGAAGCTTTATCAAGAGGTATATAAACAAGCCATTAAAGAGAATAAAACCCTTATCGTAGTAGGTGGGAGTAGCTTTTATCTGAAGAGTATGATAGATGGTATCTCTATTCTCCCACTGTTAAGTGACGCATCAAAACAAGAGTTATCTAGGCAAATGCTTTATCCCCAAGAGGTGTATAAGAGACTCTTTGCATTAGATGAGGCATATATGAGTAGTATCAAGTCCAATGATACTTATCGTATAGAAAAAGCCTTAAGTATTTATCTTGCCACCAATACAGCACCTTCACTTTATTTCAAAGCCAATCCGCCTATCCCAACTATTATTGGAAATATGCCTATCTATGCTATTGATACACCCAGAGATATATTGCGTCAACGAATTATCAAAAGAACAGAGAGTATGCTAGAGAGTGGATTGATTGATGAGGTAGCTAAATTAGAGTATAAATACACTCGCCAACCAAATGCCATGAAATCTATAGGAATCAAAGAGACACTAGAGTATTTGGATGGTAGAGTAGACAAAAAAAGATTTATAGAAAAAATCATCACCAATACAGCACGATTAGCCAAAAGACAAAATACATTTAACAAATCACAGTTTAAAAAGGTAGTATTATTAGAGTTAGAAGAGCTAAAAGAGAGGATTTTAAATGATTATTAAAGTATCTATAGAGACCACAGACTATGAAACCCTCTTTGATATTCTTAATTTTCAAGAACTTGATGCCAAAACTATTATAGCCTTAGATGATTTTGCAAAACAAAGAGGAGGCGGACTCAAATATAAATCCCAATACTTTTATCTCAAAAAAAAATGGGATGAAGCCTATGCCAAAAAAGTATTTGATGCCAAAGAACTTCCTATAGAAATAACCAAAACCATCATACAATCATTTATGGACGAACTCCCACCCCACAGACAACGCATAAGCTTTGGCAGATACAAAGGCACAAAATGGACAGAAATCCCCATGGAGTATCTGCAATGGCTTCATAGCAAATTAGAAAACTCTCATAAAGATTGTATGATAGTTAAAAAAACGATTAAATATTTGATTGAGAAGTGATACTCATTATAACTTTTACTATTTTTACAGTACAATGAAGA
>JADGER010000194.1 GCA_016744315.1 Sulfurovaceae bacterium | reverse complement strand
GATTTATCCCAATAGCGTATGATGAGCTTTTGAGAGGGTATTTAAGCTCTTTTAAGTGTGAAGAAGATAGTCGATATAGAGAACTATGGAGAGCTATAGATTTGCATTATTATAATAATTTTTATAATGATATTCAAGAGTTTAAGCTTAATTATCATCCCTTTAATCCAGATAGTGATTCTATTTATGCATCCTTAAGTACAGAGGAGTATGCACAAAAAGAGAAGAAATTATTTGCACAGATAGAGCCTCTTTTAAATCATGCTAATTATGAAGTTTTGACAAAAGAGATGTTGGAACAGACTATGAATAAAACTTCACCTTATGGTGTAGAAGTGAGTGTGGATTTTGATGATTTTGAGGAGATAGGACTTTATTTTAGAGGGGAGTCTATACAAGAAGATAGAGTAAGAGATCCCAAAAAGTTTTATCTTAAATATAAGAGTATTGTTCAGCCTTTGTATCGTCGTTTGTTTATTGTAGTCAAGCCTAAACATATAGATGATAGAGCCCAAGAGATAGCTCTTGCAAAAAATAAAGATAAAGATAAAATTAAAAAAAGTTTAGAAAAGCAAAATCCTCTTCTCTCTAGGGATAGAGCAAATAGAAATATTTATATTAAACTTTTTAAAGATATTCCGCAAGTAGATTTAGAAATGTTATTTCCTAATACAAAAGTTAGAATGACTCTTTTTGATAAGTTAAAACTAGGTGTAGTAGGTGGGGGTGGTACTGTTGGTGGAGGTGCAACACTATTTACGAAGCTAAGTGTGGCAGTGATTGACCCTTTTTCTGCATTGATAGCTCTGGGTGCTTTTGCTGGTATATTGTGGAGACAAGTCAAAGAAGTGCTTTTTCGCAGGACTCACTATATGGCACAGTTAGCCCAAAATCTTTATTTTCATAATCTTAGTAATAATGCAGGGGCGTTAAATCACATGGTAGATATGGCAAGAGAAGAGGAGAGTAAAGAGGCTCTATTGGTCTATTTATTTTTGCTTCACCAAAAAAAGGCTATATCCCTAGAAACTCTTGACAAAGAGATAGAGGTATATATAGGTAAAAATTATAATATAGAGATAGATTTTGAGGTAGTAGATGGTCTCAACAAACTTCGTACTCTAGGACTTCTTGTAGAAGAAGAGGAGTGTTTTAAGGTTGTTGGACTTGATCGTGCTATAGAGTTACTTGGCTAAGACAATTAATTTGTCTTAGTCTCTTCTTCTTCGTCTTTTTCATCCTCTTCTACTATGGATGTAGGTATAAGGGCTTGATTTTGATCTTGGTATCTGAGAATTCTGATTAACTCTTTTTTCACATGTTTATCTGAGTTTTCATTTGCAATAATATCTAACATTTTACTTGCTTTTTCATGCTGTTGTTCACTTGCTTGCATATACTGTTCATGTTTGATTTTATCTTCTTGAATTTTGAGTTCTATAGCTTTGTTTTTACGATTTGAGAAATAAACTAAGAGAGTTATTATAAAAACTAATACTGCCACAACCCCAATAATAATACGGTAGAGATAGAGATCTTTTTCTTGTGTTTGGAGGGCTACCTTTTGGCTAGAATCGGCAATATCTTTTTGTGTTTGGTACTGTACTGTAGAGATATCTTTTTTTGTTTTTTGTTCATTAAGTTTTGCTTCTTTTTCTGCTTCTATTCTTAATTGAAGGAGTTGTGCTTCTATCCTTTTGATCTCTGCATTGCTTTCTGCTTCTATTTTGGCTATTTCCAAAATCTCTTGGCTCTTCATTTTGGCTAATAGTATTTGATTTTCTTGATCTTCTCCACGAGGTGCTTTGAGTTTGGGTGCATCACTACTATAGCCTGTGGGTACTTTCGTGTAGGGATTGAGCATCTTAACATCTTTTTGATCTTGGTTACAAGCAGTCAAAAATAAAATTCCCAAAGAGAGAAAGAATAAAGTAAAATTTTTCATCTTAAAAAACCTCTTGATGGAGTATAACTTTCTCATCACCAGCTACCAAATCATCATTTTGAGTTTTTGCATTATAACTTACAACAAAGATTTCATCACCTTTCTGTAAATAATTTTTTTCTCCAAATTCAGCATAAGCAGTAGCTCCTATAGAAATAAGTGCTTGGGATGGATACTCATTTTCTTTGATATGTAAAGCTATATCTTCCAGAGGTCCAAAATCTTGTTGCGTATTCATAGTATTGACAAGCCAATTTGTGAGTTTAGAATAAAAGTAGCTATAGCCACTCAATGGAGCATTTACACCATAAGGGTGGAGTATTCCATCTCTTTTTACAAAAGAACAGAGGTGATAATCATCCATAACCCCACCTACTTCAAATTTATCAATAGCAATCCACTCTTTGCCTATACCCTTAGAAGTAGCTCCCCAGCTCTTCTTTTCAGATATTTTTTTTGCACCCTCTTTGCGAATAGTACAATCATTAAAAACGGTAAACTTTATGGCATTAAGTGTATCTACTTGCATTGTATCATCATAAATAATATCAAAAAGGATGGCTATTTCTGGTTCAACTTGTGCATTTGCTTCATACGATGGCAATTCTAATCGTTCTGTACAGATAGGGTAAGTACCTAAAAAAGTTTTAGATTTTGGGAGATAAAAAGGAAAAATTCCTTTGGGGGCATTTGGTTCTATAGTTTTGACATCTTTAAAATCTTCTAATTCACCTGCTTGTTCTAAGTGGTGTGCAAAGTTACCTGCAACGCCTAGACCAATGACTGCTTCTTGTTTCATAAAAATATCCTCATGTAGTTATGAAGAAGAGTATAGCTTGTCACTCATTATAGTGTTCTGATTATTAAAAAAATACTAAAGAATAGATTGATGAGTGGAGACTCATCAATACATGGATACCTTAAGAAGCTACTGCGTCTTTAAGTGTTTTACCTATTTTGAATTTTGGTGCAGTATGTGCAGCTTTGGTATAAGTCTTATCTGTACCTGGAACTTTTCCACTTTTTTCAGCTACTTCCACTGTAGAGAATGTACCAAAACCAACCAATGAAACTGTCTCTTTTTTAACTAGGGCTGCTGTTATAGCACTTGTAAATGCTTTGACTGCTTGTTGAGCATCAGCTTTGTTCTCATATTCACCTGTCTCTTGTATTAGTTCGATAAACTCTGCTTTTGTCATCTTACTTCCTTTTAGAATTAAATTAATTGCAGTATAGCATAAAAGTATCTAAAATTATAGCAAAAGTGCATAAGAACGCTATTTTGGATTAAGAAATTATATTTTAAAAAGATTATACTCACAAGAAAGTCATTAAAGTATTAAAAATAGTAGATTGTAAGTTTTTGTAAAAGAAGATATGGTGCGGCAGAGAGGATTTGAACCTCCACACCCATAGGGCACTACCCCCTCAAGGTAGCGTGTCTACCGTTCCACCACTGCCGCAATGTAGACTAAATAACTTATATAATGAGGAAAACTTAAATCTTTAAGTTGTGGCAGAATTATACCACCACAAACTTAAATAGTCTTTATATTAACCGATGAATGGGTTAGCATAAAGAGCAATAAGAGCAATAACAAGTGTATAGATAACTTGTGCTTCAATCATTGCAAGAGCAATAAACATTGTAGTCATTAGTTTACCACCAAGACCTGGGTTTCTAGCAGTACCAGCGATAGTAGCAGCCGCAGTATGACCCATACCAATAGCTCCACCAAGAGCAGCAAGACCAAGACCAACACCAGCAGCAACTACTGAGTAAGCTTTGATCATAGATTCACCTTCACCAGCGAAAGCAACAGCACCAAGTGCTAAGAAAAGTAAGAAAAACTTTTTCATATTTATATCCTTAAAATTAAGTAATTAGGTTTTGAGTCCCTGAGACTATCTCTTCAAAAGTCCGTTCGGCTTGCGTATCCCTACTTATCACCCTGATTAAGACGCAATATTGTAGCTTTTTTATTCTAAGAGTTTGGTAAAGTTATATCTAATAAATAATATAAGAGAAGTAAGAGTATAAT
>JADGER010000023.1 GCA_016744315.1 Sulfurovaceae bacterium | reverse complement strand
CAGATAGCTCAGAGGCAGAGCACTTCCTTGGTAAGGAAGAGGTCGGCGGTTCAATTCCGCTTCTGGGCTCCACTCGCAATATGGACAAAAGTATTACTCAAAGTTAGTGAGTAATAGTTCTGTCCATATTCGGCGGTATGGGGTCCTGTGACCATTTGAGAAATCTCTCAATAAGATTTGAGGAAAACCTGATATAATATCAGCCGTATTTACAAAAAACATAAAGCTAGGAGAATTACAATGGCTAAAGCAAAATTTGAACGAAATAAACCACATGTTAACATTGGTACAATTGGTCATGTTGACCACGGGAAAACTACATTAACTGCAGCTATCACAGCTGTACTTGCTGTTCAAGGTGATACAGAATTAATGGATTATGATGCTATTGATAATGCTCCAGAAGAGAGAGAAAGAGGAATTACAATTGCTACTTCTCATGTTGAGTATGAAACTGAACTTCGTCACTATGCACATGTAGATTGTCCAGGTCACGCGGATTATGTTAAAAACATGATTACTGGTGCTGCTCAAATGGATGGTGCTATTCTTGTTATTGCTGCTACTGATGGTCCAATGGCACAAACTAGAGAGCATATTCTTCTTTCTCGCCAAGTTGGTGTACCATACATCGTTGTATTCTTGAATAAAGAAGATCAACTTGATGATGAAGATAGAGAAGAGATGTTAGAGCTTGTAGAGATGGAAGTTAGAGAACTTCTTTCAGAATATGAATTCCCAGGTGATGATACTCCAATCGTAGCTGGTTCTGCATTCCAAGCACTAGAAGAAGCAAAATCTGGTACTCTTGGTGAGTGGTCAGACAAGATTATTGCACTTATGAGTGAAGTAGATACTTATATCCCTGAGCCAGTAAGAGAAACTGATAAAGATTTCTTGATGGCAATTGAAGATATCTTCTCTATTCAAGGTCGTGGTACAGTTGTTACTGGTAAAATTGACAAAGGTACAGTATGTATCGGTGATTCAGTTGAAATCGTTGGTATCAAAGATACACAAACAACAACTGTAACTGGTGTTGAAATGTTCCGTAAAGAAATGGATTGTGGTGAAGCTGGTGATAATGCTGGTGTTCTTATCCGTGGTATTGATAAAGAAGCAGTACAAAGAGGTATGGTTCTTTGTAAGCCAGGATCAATTACTCCACATACTAAATTTGAAGCTGAAGTTTATGTACTTACTAAAGAAGAAGGTGGTAGACACACTCCATTCTTTAATAACTATAGACCACAGTTTTATGTAAGAACAACAGATGTAACAGGTTCAGTTCAACTTCAAGAAGGTACTGAAATGGTTATGCCTGGAGATAATGTAAAAATTGATATTGAACTTATTGCACCAGTTGCACTAGAAGATGGTACAAGATTTGCTATTCGTGAAGGTGGTAGAACTGTTGGTGCTGGTGTTGTTACTAAGGTAATCGCATAAGTTTAATGATTAGAGCTTCGGCTCTGATCAATCTATCGCGAAACTAAGGAATAATATGAGAGAAACTATACATTTAGGATGTGAAAAGTGTACAAGACGCAACTATCACACAACTAAAAATAAAAAAACAACAACAGGAAAGCTAGCACTTAACAAATATTGTAAATGGTGTAAAGCTCATACTGTTCATAAAGAGATGAAGCTGTAAGCTCACTCTTTAAGACCCACGATTTTAGTCCAGCTAAAATCGTAACCTAAATAATATTTAGGCCAATAGCTCAGTTGGTAGAGCACTGGTCTCCAAAACCAGGTGCCGGGGGTTCGAGTCCCTCTTGGCCTGCCACAATTAAGGTAAACAACAATGGGAAAACTTTCAACATTTATAGCACACGCTAGAGAAGAAATTCATAAAGTTATATTTCCGACAAAAGTACAAGTAAGACAAGCATTTTTAGCAGTTATTCTAGTAGTAACTGTTATATCTATATTTTTAGCATTGGTTGACCTCTTGATGTCATCAATTGTTTCATCAGTTCTATAGGATTACAGATGGATTTTCAATGGTATGCAATCCAAGTTTATGCAGGAAGTGAACAGTCGGTAAAAAAAGCGATTGAGCAACTTGCAGTTGATTATGGAATTGAAGAAAAAGTCGATAGAATCGTAGTGCCTACTGAAGAGGTTATCGAAGTTAAGAATGGCGAAAAAAAGATAACAGAACGATCTTTGTATCCAGGTTATGTTTTTGCTAGTATTGCTCTTGATACAGATCTTTGGCATAAGGTACAGAGCCTTCCTCGAGTTTCCAGATTTATTGGAGAACAAAAAACACCCACAGCACTTAGCGAATCTGATATTAAAGTAATTTTAGAAAAGTTAGAAAATAAATCTGCACCTAGACCTAAAGTAGATTTTGAAGCTAATGAGATTGTTCGTATAGTTGATGGGCCGTTTGCTAACTTTACAGGAATGGTAGAAGAGTATGATCTCGATCATGGTAAACTCAAACTTAATGTTTCTATTTTTGGTCGTAATACTCCAGTCGAAATTGACTACACGCAAGTAGAAAAAATTATTTAATACTATAATGATCTACAAGATAGTATATAAGAAGAGATTTTCTCTTTACTTATATAATTTAATTTAATAAAAGGAAAAAAAGATGGCAAAGAAGATAGCTGATAAATTTAAGCTTATGATACCTGCTGGCTCAGCAAACCCATCACCACCAGTTGGTCCTGCTCTTGGACAGCGTGGTGTAAATATTATGGAGTTTTGTAAAGCATTTAATGAGAAAACAAAAGATAAAATGGGATTCAAAATACCTGTAATTATTACAGTTTATTCTGATAGAAGTTTTACTTTTGAAACAAAACAACCACCTGCAAGTGACTTGATTATGAAAGCTGCTGGTATTAAAAAAGGTACTGATAATCCTATTACTACTAAAGTAGGTTCTATTAGCCAAGCACAACTGGATGAAATTATTGTTCAAAAAATAGCTGACCTTAATACAGATAACAAAGAAATGGCTGCAAAAATTATTGCAGGTTCTTGTAGAAGTATGGGTGTAGAAATTACTGACTAATCTTAATTACCACAAGAGATTTAAAATATCGTGGGAGCAAATAAGCGGAGAATAAAATGGCAAAAAAAATAAGTAAAAGAACACAAAAATTATTAGAAAAATATGATACTCTTAAAGCATATGGTGTAGAAGAAGCATTTACTATACTTGCATCTTTAAAATCAGCTAAGTTTGATGAGACTGTAGAAGTAGCATTAAATCTTAATGTAGATCCTAGACATGCAGATCAAATGATTAGAGGATCAGTAGTCCTTCCACATGGAACAGGTAAAACTGTTCGTGTTGCTGTATTTGCAAAGGGTGATAAAGCAGACGAAGCAAAAGCAGCTGGTGCTGATTTATATAATGCTGATGAATTAATTGAGATGATCCAAGCGGGTAATCTTGATTTTGATACAGTTATTTCTACTCCTGATATGATGGGTGTATTAGGAAAAGTAGCAAGAATTCTTGGTCCAAAAGGTTTGATGCCAAACCCTAAGACAGGTACTGTAACTATGGATGTAACAACAGCTATCAACAATGCTAAAGGTGGTCAAGTAAACTTTAGAGTTGATAAAAAAGGTAATATTCATGCTGGTATCGGTAAAGCAAGTTTTGATGAAGCAAAAATAACAGAAAATTTTAAAACACTTGTTGAAAAAATCAACAAAGCAAAACCAGCTTCAGCAAAAGGTAAATATATTACTAATGCAGCAATATCATTAACAATGAGTCCATCAGTTACTCTTGATTTAGCAGAAATAGCAGAAATTAAATAAATCTGTACTTTATAAAGAATTATCTTAGGCTTAAGATAACAGGGGCTAGAGCTTAATATAAACTTATCTTTGAGATAAGTGTTGTTTACAACAACCCAGTTAGAGGTCGGAAGGAGAAAATATGACTAAAACAGAAAAAATAGAACTTGTTGCTCAGATGACAGAATCATTTACAGATACTGCTGCAATTATTGTATGTAATTACAAAGGTATGACTGTTGAGAAACTAGAAGAAGTAAGAGTTTTGGCTCGTGAAAACGATTCTAAAGTTAAAGTTGTTAAGAATACTTTAGCCGAAATTGCACTTAAAAATGCAGGACAAGAGGCAGTAACATTTGTTGATACAAACTTAGTTATTTGGGGTAATGACCAAATATCTACTTGTAAGGTAGCTGATAAAGCAGCTTCTGATAACAAAGAATTCTTTACAATAAAAACTGGTCTTCTTGAAGGAAAAGTTGTTGATTTGGCTACAATCAATGCAATGGCTAAACTTCCAAGTAGAGATGAGCTTATTGGTATGTTACTTAATGTTTGGAATGCTCCAGTACAGAACTTTACTATTGGGCTTGCAGCACTAGCAACTAAAAAAGAAGAAGAAGCAACAGAGGCGTAGACTTAAAGTCTACACTATAAATTAACGAATAAAATAAGGAAATAAACAATGGCAACAACTAAAGAAGATGTATTAGAATTTATCTCTAATCTTACAGTTCTTGAGCTTTCTGAGCTTGTAAAAGAATTTGAAGAAAAATTTGGCGTATCTGCTCAAGCTACAGTAGTAGCTGGTGGTGCAGTAGCAGAAGCAGTAGAAGAACAAACAGAATTTGATGTAATTCTTACAGATGCAGGTGCTAAAAAAATCAATGCTATTAAAGTAGTAAGAGCAATTACAGGTCTTGGTCTTAAAGAAGCTAAATCAGCTGTTGAAGAAGTTCCAACTGTACTTAAAGAGGGTGCTTCTAAAGAAGAAGCTGAAGAGCTTAAAAAGCAAATTGAAGAAGCTGGCGCTAAGTGCGAGCTTAAATAATTTTCTATTATCCGAGAGATCTTTCTCTTGGATATTCTATTTCCTATTCTACTTTTAGATATAGTGACAAGCTATTAAGGGTTAATATTTACGCTCTTAAAAATAGTTTATTTGTATATCTATACAAAACTAACCCAAACCCGAACTAAACAATCAAATCTACAAACTATATAAGGTCAATCCATGTTAAACTCTTTACATTCTGGAAATAGACTTCGTGTTGATTTTTCTAAAACTCCACGAGAGATTGAAATTCCAAATCTTTTACAATTACAACAAAAAAGTTATGAAAACTTTTTGATGTTAGGCGAGAAGGACAGACGAAATAGTACCATAGAAAAGGTATTTAGATCTTCTTTTCCTATCCATGACCAACAAAATCGTCTTACCCTTACTTATAAAAACAGTGAAATAGTTAAACCTAAATACACTGTTAGAGAATGTATGGAAAGAGGACTCACTTACTCTGTATCATTAAAAATGAATATTGCTTTAACTATCTGGAATAGAGATGAAAAAAGTGGTGAAAAACTTGATCCAAAAGAGATTAAAGAACAAGCGGTATTTGTTCGAGATATTCCACTTATGACAGATAGAACATCATTTGTTGTTAATGGTGTTGAAAGAGTTATTGTAAATCAACTTCACAGAAGTCCTGGTGTTATTTTCAAAGAAACAGAAGCAACAACAGTTGTTAATAAACTTATTTACTCTGCTCAAATTATTCCTGACCGTGGTTCTTGGCTCTATTTTGAGTATGATGCAAAAGATATTTTGTATGCTAGAATTAATAAAAGAAGAAAAATTCCTATTACTATCCTTTTTAGAGCGTTAGAATACTCAAAAGAGGATATTATCAAACTATTCTATCCAACAAAAACAATTAGTATTAAAGATAATAGATTTTTAACAAAATTTGATGCAAGTGACTTTGCTGGTCGTGCAGAATATGATGTAAAAGATATGGATGGCAATGTTATTGTAGGTGCAGGAAAAAGACTTACCAAAAAGAAAGCACAAAAACTTACTGATGATGGTTTAGAATGGATTGAATACCCACTTGAAACGCTTATGGATAGACACCTTGCCAAAGCTGTAATTGATCAAGAAAGTGGAGAAGTTTTATATGATGTAGTGTCGCCACTAGATGAAACAAAACTCAAAAAAATGATAGAACAAGGTATTGATACCATTGAAATAGCTAATGATTTAGCTGAAGATACGGATGGTTCTATTATTAAGTCATTTATTGCAGACCAAGAATCTTTGAGACTATTAAAACAAACGGAAGAGATTGAAGATGAAAATATTCTTTCTATTATTCGTATCTATAAAGTTATGAGACCTGGAGAGCCTGTTACTCCTGAAGCTGCAAAAGCATTTTTGAAGCAACTCTTCTTTGATCCAGAGAGATATGATTTGACTAAAGTTGGTCGAATGAAGATGAACCATAAACTTGGTTTAACTATTCCTGAATATGTAACTGTAATGACAGCAGAAGATATTATCAATACTGTAAAATATCTTATCAAAGTCAAAAATGGTCAAGGGCATATAGATGATAGAGATCACCTAGGAAATAGAAGAATTAGAGCTATTGGTGAGCTTTTGGGGAACGAACTTCATAGTGGTCTTACCAAGATGCAAAAAGCTATTAAAGATAAGATGACTACTATTAGTGGTACTCTTGATGAATTAATGCCTCATGACCTTGTTAACTCTAAAATGATTACAAATACTATTTTAGAATTTTTCTCTAGTGGACAGTTGAGTCAGTTTATGGATCAGACCAATCCACTCTCAGAAGTTACACACAAAAGAAGACTTTCAGCTCTAGGTGAAGGTGGTCTTGTCAAAGAGAGAGCTGGTTTTGAAGTACGGGATGTACACCCTACGCATTATGGTAGAATTTGTCCTATTGAGACTCCAGAGGGTCAAAATATTGGTTTGATTAATACACTTGCTACTTATGCAAAAGTAAATGAGCTTGGATTTATTGAAGCTCCGTATAAGATAGTAAATGATGGTAAAGTAATGGACGAAATCGTTTATATTACTGCCACACAAGAAGAAGATAAATGTATTGCTCCTGCATCAACTGTTGTTGATGAAAATGGAATGATTGTTGAAGATCTTATTGAAACAAGACTTAATGGTAATATTGAGTTAAATGTTGTATCAAGAGTTGACTTGATTGATATTTCTCCACTTATGATCTCTGGATCGGCTGCTGCATTGATTCCTTTCTTGGAACACGATGATGCAAACCGTGCTTTGATGGGATCAAACATGCAACGACAAGCTGTACCTATGATTAAAACCGAAGCTCCTGTAGTTGGTACTGGTATGGAAGCAATTGTAAGTCGTGATGCGTGGGAAGCTGCAAAAGCAAGACGATCAGGAACAGTAGAAAAAGTAGATGGTAAAAATATTTATGTAATGGGTGAAGATGAGACTGGGGTATTTATTGACCACTATGCACTTGAAAAAAATATGCGTACAAATCAAAATACTACTTTTTCTCAAACACCTATTGTAAAGCTTGGTGCTAAAGTTACTAAAGGTCAAGTTATTGCAGATGGTCCAAATATGGATCAAGGTGAGCTTGCTATTGGTAAAAATATTCTTGTTGCCTTTATGCCTTGGTATGGATATAACTACGAAGATGCTATTATCATTTCTGAAAAGCTAATTCGTGAAGATACATTTACTTCTGTGCATACTTATGAAAAAGAGATAGAAGCAAGAGAACTCAAACATGGTACAGAAGAAATTACTAGAGATATTCCAAACATCCGTGAAGATGAACTTCTTCATTTAGATGATAGTGGTATCGTTAAAATTGGTACACATGTTAAACCAGGTATGATATTAGTAGGAAAAGTAAGTCCAAAAGGTGAGATTAAACCCACACCAGAAGAGCGATTACTTCGTGCTATATTTGGTGAAAAAGCGGGTCATGTTGTGAATAAATCACTTTATTGTCCAGCAAGTATGGAAGGTGTTATTGTTGACATCAAAGTATTTACCAAAAAAGGACATGAAAAAGATTCTCGTGCCTTACAAGCTTTTGAAGAAGAGAAATCAATTCTTGATGGAGATCACCATGATCAACTCTTGATGATTGATAGAGAAGAGATGCTTCGTATTACAGCACTTCTTTCTAAAAATATTCTTATTTCAGATGTTACTATTGATGAAGTAGAATATAATGCAGGAACCCAAATACCTGAAGATGTAGTCAAAGGTATTAACCGTTTTATTCTTAGAAAAGTAGTACAGTCATTTAATACTGAGATTCAAGCTGAGTATGAAACTATGAAAACCTACTTCCTTAAGCAGAAGAAGAGACTTAAAAATGAGCATGAAGAGAAACTAAGTGTTCTTGAAAAAGATGATATTCTTCCAAGTGGTGTTACAAAGCTAGTAAAAATATATATTGCAACAAAAAGAAAACTAAAAATTGGTGATAAAATGGCTGGTCGCCATGGAAATAAAGGTATTGTTTCTAATATCGTTCCTGAGCCTGATATGCCTTATATGGAAGATGGAAGAGCTGTTGATTTAATTTTGAATCCTCTAGGAGTTCCAAGTCGTATGAACATCGGACAAATTCTAGAAGTGCATCTTGGACTTGTTGGAAAACGCCTTGGTGAGCAGATTACAGAGATGTTTGAAGCACAACAGGCTACACTTATTACTGATCTTAGAGAAAAAATGACAGAAATAGCAGATGTAGCAAGACTTATGAATGCTAAAGAGACTTTAGCTAAATTGACTGATGAAGAACTCTTGGTATATGCAAGAGATTGGACTACAGGGGTTAAATTTGCTGCACCTGTTTTTGAAGGTACAAATAGAGAAGAATTTGATAAGTTATTTGCTTTAGCGAAAATAGATGCAGATGGGAAAACACATCTTTATGATGGTATGACTGGTGAGAAAATGATAGAGAGAGTTAATGTAGGATATATGTACATGCTCAAACTTCACCACTTGGTTGATGAAAAAGTCCATGCAAGAAGTACGGGACCATACTCTTTGGTTACACAACAGCCTGTTGGTGGTAAAGCTCTCTTTGGTGGTCAAAGATTTGGAGAGATGGAGGTATGGGCATTAGAAGCCTATGGTGCTGCACATATCCTTAAAGAAATGTTAACTATTAAATCAGATGATGTAGAAGGTAGAGCAAGAGCATATAAAGCAATTACAAAAGGTGAGAGTGTTCCAGAATCTGGAGTACCTGAAACAATGTTTGTATTGACCAAAGAGTTACAAGCTCTTGGACTTGATGTAGAACTATATCAGCAACCAAAAGAAGGAGAGGGCGAATATGAGTAAGAGATTAGAAAACTTAATACCAATTGACCTAAATAGTGAAGACAAACCAAAAGATATAGAGGCATTGCAACTTAGAGTTGCAAGTCCAGAAAAAGTATTGTCTTGGAGTTTTGGTGAAGTAAAAAAGCCAGAAACAATCAACTATCGTACTCTTAAGCCAGAGAGAGATGGTCTTTTTTGTGCTAAGATATTTGGACCTATCCGTGATTATGAGTGTCTTTGTGGTAAATATAAAAAGATGCGATATAAGGGTGTAGTGTGTGAAAAATGTGGGGTTGAAGTAACTACCTCAAAAGTAAGACGAAATAGAATGGGACATATAGCACTTATTGTGCCTGTGGCTCATATTTGGTATGTGAGTTCTTTACCTTCAAGAATTGGTACACTTCTTGGTGTCAAAATGAAAGACCTTGAGAGAGTATTATACTATGAAGCATATATAGTAAAAGATCCAGGTGATGCTAGTTATGATAGCGAAGGTCTTTCTCCATTACTCAAAGATGATGTTCTTAATGAAGAGCAGTATCAGCAAATTTTACAAAGATTTGGAGATACTGGATTTGATGCTAGAATGGGTGGAGCAGTTATTCAAGAACTTCTTGCTGACCTTGATTTAGTAGAAATGTTTGGTCAACTCAAAGAAGATATCAAAGCTACAAAATCAGAAGCAAAAAGAAAAACAATTGTAAAAAGACTAAAAGTTATTGAAGCATTTCTAAATTCAGGAAATAGACCTGAATGGATGATGCTTATTAACTTACCAGTTCTTCCACCAGATTTAAGACCTCTTGTAAGTCTTGATGGTGGTAAGTTTGCTGTTTCTGATGTGAATGACCTTTATAGAAGAGTTATAAACCGAAATCAAAGACTCAAAAGACTTACAGAACTTGATGCTCCTGAGATTATTGTAAGAAATGAAAAAAGAATGCTTCAAGAATCTGTAGATGCACTTTTTGATAATGGTCGTCGTGGAAATGCTGTAAAAGGTGCTAACAAAAGACCATTGAAATCACTTTCTGAAGTTATTAAAGGAAAGCAAGGTCGATTTAGACAAAACCTTCTTGGTAAAAGAGTTGACTTCTCTGGAAGATCAGTTATTGTTGTTGGACCTCATTTGCGTATGGATCAGTGTGGACTTCCTAAGAAGATGGCACTTGAACTCTTTAAGCCACACCTTATGGCAAAACTTGAAGAAAAAGGCTATGCAACTACGCTGAAACAAGCTAAAAAAATGATTGAGATGAAAGTAAATGAAGTTTGGGAGTGTCTTGAAGAAGTTGTTGAGTCGTATCCAATACTTCTAAACCGTGCACCAACTCTGCATAAACTTTCTATTCAAGCATTTCACCCTCGTTTGATTGAAGGAAAAGCTATTCAGTTACACCCACTTGTTTGTTCTGCTTTTAATGCCGACTTTGATGGGGATCAGATGGCTGTGCATATTCCATTAGGTGATAATGCTATTGCAGAAGCAAAAATTTTGATGTTGTCATCAATGAATATTTTGCTTCCAGCTTCTGGTAAAGCGATTGCTGTTCCATCACAAGATATGATTTTGGGACTTTATTATCTTACACTAGAGAAAAATGAAGTTAAAGGTGAGCATAAACTGTTTGCTAATGTTGAAGAAGTTGAGATTGCTTTTGAACAGCATGCACTTGATTTAAATGCTAAAATTAGAACAGTTATTGATGGAAAAATTATCCGTTCAACATCTGGTCGTCTTATCTTGAAATCTATTATTCCTGATTATGTTCCAGAGAAATATTGGAACAAAATCTTAAAGAAAAAAGATATTGGTGCTTTAGTTGATTATGTTTACAAAATTGGTGGTATCAATGATACAGCTTCTTTCTTGGATGACTTAAAAGACATTGGTTTTAAATATGCTACAAAAGTAGGGGTTTCAATCTCTATTGATGATATTAAAATTCCAGATCTTAAAGAACCAAGAGTAGCCCAAGCAAAACTTTTGGTAAAAGAGATTCAACAGCAGTTTGGTAAGGGTCTTCTTACAGAGCAAGAGCGATACAATAAAATTATTGATATCTGGACAGATGCGAATAATGAAATTGCTGAAGCATTGATGAAATTGATTCGTGAAGATAAAGATGGATTCAACTCAGTCTTTATGATGGCGGATTCTGGTGCTAGGGGTTCTGCTGCACAGATTAGACAGCTTTCTGGTATGCGTGGACTTATGGCAAAATCTGATGGGTCGATTATTGAAACACCAATTACTTCTAACTTCCGCGAAGGTCTGAATGTATTGGAGTACTTTATTTCAACACACGGAGCAAGAAAAGGTCTTGCCGATACAGCTCTCAAAACAGCCAATGCTGGTTATTTGACGCGTAAATTGATTGATGTTGCACAAAATGTTAAAGTAAATGTTGATGATTGTGGTACACATGAAGGTGTAGAAGTTTCTGATATTGTTGTGGGTAACGAGATGATCGAACCACTCAGTGATAGAATTTATGGTAGAGTTGTTGCTCAGGATGTAATTGATCCTATTACTAGTGAAGTTTTGGCTAGTCAAGGGACTCTTATTGATGAAGAGATGGCAAACCGTATTAAAGATGCTGATGTTCGATCTGTAGTTATGAGAGCTCCATCTACTTGTAAAGTAGAAAGAGGGATTTGTGCTAAGTGTTATGGTCTGAACATGGCAGAGAATAAACTTGTTAAAACTGGTGAAGCAGTTGGTGTTATTGCTGCTCAATCTATTGGGGAACCAGGAACGCAACTTACACTTCGTACATTCCACACAGGTGGTACAGCTACAGCAGGGAAAGAAGAGCGACAAGTTGTTGCAACAAAAGAGGGCTTTATTAGATATTATAACCTCTCTGTATACCGTAACCGTGAAGATAATTTGATTGTTGCAAATAGAAGAAATGCAGGTATTTTACTTGTAGAACCAAAAATAAAAGCAGTTACAGCAGGAAAATTATCTATAACAATTACACATGATGAAATTGTTATATTTATTGATTCAACTACTGAAGATGCAACAAAATATAATATCAGAAAAAGTGATGTAGCTAAATCAAATGAACTTGCAGGTGTTGCAGGTAAGATTGAAGGAAAACTCTATCTTCCATTTAAAGATGGTGATATGATTGTTGAAGGCGAATCAATTGTAGAAGTTATCAAAGAGGGTTGGAGTGTTCCAAGTCGTGTTCCATTTGCAAGTGAGTTAAAAGTAGAAGATGGTGCACCTGTAACACAACAAGTAATTGCTGAGGCTAAAGGGCAACTTAAATACTTTATTCTTAAGGGTGATTATCTTGAAGCAATTGATACAATTACTAAAGGGTCTCCTGTAGAAGAGAAGGGGCTTTTTGCTGTTATTGTTGATGAGCGTAATAGAGAAGCAGCAAGACACTATATTTCAAGAGGTTCTGTAATTAGTGTAGCAACAAATGGATTGGTAGAAAGAGGGGATATTATCTCTGCACCTCAAAATCAATCTCAAAAAGTAATTGCAGAGTGGGATCCATATTCTGAACCAATTATTGCAGAACAAAATGGTACACTCAAATTTGAAGATATTATTCCAGGGATTACTGTAGCAGAACAATTTGATGAAGTAACAGGTGATACAAGACTCGAACTTAATGAGTATATTCCTGCGGCATATAAACCATCAATTATTCTAGCAACTGATTCAGGTGATATTATTCGTTATCAACTTGACCCTAAGAGTATTCTTTTTGTTAAAGATGGTGATACTGTGACTATTGCTGATATTTTAGCAAAAACACCAAAAGCAGCTATCAAATCAAAAGATATTACTGGGGGTCTTCCTAGAGTATCAGAATTATTCGAAGCTAGACGACCAAAAGATATTGCTCTTATTGCACAAATTGATGGTGTTGTAAGTTTTGGTAAGCCTTTGCGTGGAAAAGAACGATTAATTGTTACAAGTGAAAGTGGTCAGATAACTGAGCAGTTTGTAGATAAAGGTAAAATGGCACTTGTAAATACTGGTGAGTTTGTGCATACTGGTGAGAAACTTACAGAAGGTACTATTTCTAGCCATGATATCTTAGCAGCCCTAGGTGGACGAGCCTTGTATGAATATATCGTGAGTGAAGTTCAGCAAGTCTATAGAAGACAAGGGGTTAATATCTCAGATAAGCATATTGAGATAGTTGTTTCTCAGATGATGAGACAAGTAAAAATTGTGGATAGTGGTGATAGTAAATTTATTGCTGCAGATATTGTTTCAAAAAGAAAATTCCAAGAGGAAAATCAGAGAGTACTTAAATTAGGTGGTGAACCTTCTATAGCTGAACCAATGCTTGTAGGTATTACAAGAGCAGCAGTTGGTGCAGATAGTATTATTTCTGCAGCATCATTCCAAGATACAACCAAAGTCTTGACCTCTGCATCTATTGCAGGGACAGTTGATGGACTTGAAGACTTGAAAGAGAATGTTGTTATTGGACGACTTATCCCTGTTGGTACAGGTATGGTTGATGCCTCTAAGATCGTTTTAACAGAAGCAGAGTAAAGAGTTTATATGAGTACCCTTAGAAGGTACTCATACTTGGGTATTGTATGAAAAATATTTTTTTAGTTTTATTACTATTTATAGTTATCTTTATCACAGTACTCTCTCTGTATCCAAGAGTAACTACAGAATATATGTATACGACTGTAGCCATAGAAACCCCTTTTAAAAATTTGGAAAATATCTTAGATACCCAAATAGAAATTATTAAATCCCAAGCTATTATTACAGAAGCACTCCAAGAGCTTAATATCTCTAGCAAAAAGATAGCATATATTCAACAAGCAGTGTTTGTAAAACGAGTAAAAAAATCATCTATTCTTAAAATATATATCTCAAAACAAGCAACTCCACAAGCAAAAAATATTCTAAACTCTATAGCTACTGTATATACGACACACTACAATCAAGAGAGTACAAAGAGTCAATTAGTTCTATCAAATATTATAGATAATAAGCTTGAAATAGTAGAGCAGAGTATCAAAGAGTTGGCACTTAGATTAGAAAAATTTAGAGAAGAAAATCATTATATAGTCACAACTACAGTAGCCAAAAATAAAGTAAGCACTCTTGATACTTTGCATAAGAGACTTTTAAAAATAACTATAGAGTTAGATATTTTAAAAAGACTCTCCAAGCAGTTACACACAAATAAAAATATAGATAAACTTCTAGTTTCTGGTATTTATAGTAGTAAAGAGAGAGAGAATAAGATTTTGGAAGAGAGCATTAGGCAACTACAGCAATCCATTATTCAGATGAAGATACTTCTTGGTGATTATACAAAAGAGTATCCAGAGGTCATTAAATTAAAGAGAAAAATTTTAGAACTCAAAAGCATTACTCTCACTATTATCAAAAATAATCAAAAAAGTTATCACCAAGAGAAGAGACTTCTTAAAGAGTATATCAAAAAAGAGAGAGTATTTATAGAAAAGATACCATCTAGTGATAGAGTTGTGAGTAGCCTCAAAGAGCAACTCTATAGCAAGAGAAAACTCTATAATACTCTTTTAGAGAAAAAACTCAATCTTACACTTAAACAGACAAAGAGTAGCAGAGCCTATATTGTAGATAAAGCCACAGAAGGTAGTTATGATTTATCACTAGATATCTTTAGTTTTTTACTATTCTTGCTATAATGTAGTCACTTATTGTAGCGTATAAAGAGGATATATATGAAAAAAAACTTACTTATAATACTATTTTTTATTGTGACTTTTACAGCTTGTAATCAAGGAAGATCAGATTATGAACTTCTTCAAAGTCAAGATATTGTTAAAAGTGAAGAGAAGAAAAAATTAGAAAAAATAGAATATAAAATTGTAACACAAGATAGATTGTCTATAGTTATATATCAGTATCCAGAGATAACACCAACTAAAATGAATGAAAAAGGTATTTTGGTTGATAGCCAAGGGTATATCTCCTTACCACTGATTCATAGAGTTAAAGTAGCAGGATATACACAGTGTGATGCTGCAAGAATGATAGAAAAAAAATATAAAAAATATCTTACTGAACCTGCTTTGAATATTGAAGTTATGAATAAAAGAGCGTATATATTGGGTGAAGTTAAAAAAGCTGGTATTATTAGACTAGAAAATGAAACGATGTCCGTAATTCAAGCTGTAGCAAGTGCAGGAGGACTTACTGATTCTGCTCAAAGAGATAGAGTTTTTATAATTACACATGATGGTAATAATAATATGAGTATGAGAAGAATAGATTTAACAAGTTTTACTGTACTTCAATCATCTAATCTCCTTATTAAGCCCAATGATATTATCTATGTTCAGCCAAATAAATGGAAATCTTTTCGTGTAGCATCTGATGATTTTACCTCTCCATTTGAGACAATAGCTAGAATAGCTGCACCCTTTGTAACTCTTAAATATCTTTCAGAATAGCTCTTTATAAGCAAATTCAAAGCTATTCTCACTATAATATCCCTGAATTTTATCTATTTTATTTCTCCCAAAAACACTTAGAAATAGCGTGTTTTTGGGAGGCGTAAAGCCTAAATTCTAATAACCATACATTTAAAAAAGGAGACGATTTGCCAACTATTAACCAGTTGATTCGTAAAGAACGCAAAAAAGTGATTAAAAAATCAAAATCACCAGCTTTAGTAAGCTGTCCACAAAGAAGAGGAGTATGTACAAGAGTATATACGACTACACCAAAAAAACCTAACTCTGCTTTGAGAAAAGTTGCAAAAGTTAGATTAACTAGTGGATTTGAAATTATTTCATACATTGGTGGAGAGGGTCACAACCTTCAAGAACACTCAATCGTACTTGTAAGAGGCGGAAGAGTAAAAGATTTACCTGGTGTTAAATATCATATTGTTCGTGGTGCATTGGATGCGTCAGGTGTTGCAAACAGAAGAGTTGCAAGATCTAAATATGGTACTAAAAAACCTAAATAAGCAACAGGCTTAGTTAGAATTAAAAGAGTCGAGAGTAGGCAGGTACTATCATAAATCCTTAGGGGATAGTTACTTGAGTAAATCAATATTAAGTATATAAACGATTGAAGGAAAATCAATGAGAAGAAGAAGCGCTCCCGAGAGACCAGTTCTCCCAGATCCAGTATATGGTTCAACAATTTTAACAAAATTTATCAATGCAGTAATGCTTGATGGTAAAAAGAGTACAGCACAAAAAGTAATGTATGGTGCATTAGAAAGAATTGAATCAAAGTCTGGTGAAAAAGGCATTGAAGTATTCAATAAAGCTATGGATAATATTAAGCCAGTTATGGAAGTAAAAAGCCGTAGAGTTGGTGGTGCAACTTATCAGGTGCCTATTGAAGTAAGACCTGTAAGACAACAATCTCTTGGTATTAGATGGATTGTTGAAGCAGCAAGAAAAAGAAATGAAAGAACAATGATGGAGAGACTATCAAATGAATTGATGGACGCTGCAACAGATAAAGGTTCTGCATTTAAGAAAAAAGAAGATACTTATAGAATGGCTGAAGCAAACAAAGCATTTGCTCATTACAGATGGTAAGGAAGTAGATTATGTCTAGACCACACAAACTTGAAAAAGTAAGAAATATTGGTATTGCTGCTCACATTGATGCGGGTAAAACAACTACAACTGAAAGAATCCTATTCTACACAGGTGTATCTCACAAAATAGGTGAAGTACATGATGGTGCAGCAACTATGGACTGGATGGAACAAGAGCAAGAGAGAGGTATTACTATTACTTCTGCTGCAACTACTTGTGAGTGGGAAGGTCACCAGATCAATATTATTGATACTCCTGGGCATGTTGACTTTACTATTGAAGTTGAGCGATCTATGAGAGTACTTGATGGTGCTGTTGCAGTATTTTGTTCAGTTGGTGGGGTTCAACCACAATCTGAAACTGTTTGGAGACAAGCAAACAAATACCGTGTTCCAAGAATGGTTTTTGTAAACAAAATGGACAGAACTGGTGCAGATTTCTTTGAAGTTGAAAGACAAATCAATGAAAGACTAAAATCAAATGCTGTTCCTATTCAAATTCCTATTGGTGCTGAAGAAGGTTTTCAAGGTGTTGTTGACCTTGTAACTATGAAAGCAACTATCTGGGGCGATGACCAAAGTAAAATGGGTCAAGAGTTTGAAATAGTTGAAATTCCTGAAGATTTAGTAGAATTAGCACAAGAATATAGAGAAAAACTTATCGAAGCAGTCTCTGAGACTAGTGATGAGTTGATGGAAAAATTCATGGAAGGCGAAGAGCTTTCAGAAGACGAAATCAAAGCTGGTATCAAAGCTGCAACTCTTGCTATTAGTATGATTCCTATGACTTGTGGTACTGCGTTTAAAAACAAAGGTGTTCAGACTCTTCTTGATGCTGTTATTGCATATTTACCTGCTCCAACTGAAGTTGAAGAGATTAAAGGTGAGTATGAAGATGGTACAGAAGTAGTTGTACCTTCTACTGATGAGGGTGAATTTGCCGCTCTTGGATTCAAGATTATGACAGATCCATTTGTTGGTCAATTAACATTTATTCGTGTTTATCGTGGTGTTCTTAAGTCTGGTTCGTATGTGTATAATACAACTAAAGGCAAAAAAGAGAGAATCGGTAGACTCCTTAAAATGCATGCTATCAAAAGAGAAGAAGTTGATGCTCTTTATGCTGGTGAAATCGGTGCTGTTGTTGGTCTTAAATCTACACTTACTGGTGATACTCTTGCTGGTGAAAAAGATAGAGTTATTCTTGAAAGAATGGAATTCCCAGATCCAGTTATTTCTGTTGCAGTTGAGCCAAAAACAAAAGCTGACCAAGAAAAAATGGGTATTGCACTAGGTAAACTAGCTCAAGAAGATCCATCATTTAGAGTAGCTACAGATGAAGAATCTGGTCAAACTATTATTTCAGGTATGGGTGAACTTCACTTAGAAATCCTTGTAGATAGAATGATGAGAGAATTTAAAGTAGAAGCTGATATTGGTGCTCCTCAAGTTGCATATAGAGAAACTATTAGAAACACTGTGAACAAAGAGTACAAGTACGCGAAGCAGTCAGGTGGTCGTGGACAGTTTGGTCATGTATATCTCAAAATTGAGCCACAAGAAGTTGGTAAAGGTTATGAGTTTATTGACAAAATTAAAGGTGGTGTAATTCCTAAAGAGTTTATCCCTGCGGTAAACAAAGGTATTTCAGAAGCTATGGGTAGAGGTATCCAAGCTGGTTATCCTATTGAAGATGTAAAAGTTACACTTTATGATGGAAGCTACCATGATGTGGATTCATCTGAAATGGCATTTAAACTTGCTGGTTCTATGGGTTTCAGAGATGGTTGTAGAGAGGCTAATCCTGTTATCCTTGAACCAATGATGAAAGTCGAAGTTGAAGTACCTGAAGATTATATGGGAGATGTTATCGGTGACATTTCTAAAAGAAGAGGTCAAGTAAGTGGAATGGGCGACCGTTCTGGTAACAAAATTGTAGATGCATTTGTACCTCTTTCAGAGATGTTCGGATACTCTACAGACCTTAGATCAATGACTCAAGGTCGTGCAACTTATGCTATGGAATTTCATCACTATGATGAAGTGCCACAGAATGTTGCAAAAGAGATTATTGCAAAAAGAAATGGTTAATATTTAATTAACTTTTGTTCCCACAGCTTTGTGGGAACTCTTTATAAAAACTACTTTTATCCAAATTTTTACACACTTATATCAAAAACTTTACTACTCATACTAAGTTCTATAAAATTTAGCTAAAATTACAATAATATAATAAGAATGAAAATAAAAGGAATATAAAATGAAAATATTTTTTAGCAGTGATGCGTCGTTTGAAAAAAGTTTTGATACGCTATTAGAACGAGGAGCTATGGATATTGAAGGTGTAACTACCACAGTTAAGAGTCTTCTTGATGCAATTAGAACAGATGGTAATAAAGCACTTAAAAATCAAATAGCTAAGTTTGATCGCTGGGAACCTCAGAGTGATGATGAGTTATTAGTTTCTGTAGAGTCTATGAAAGAAGCGTATGAAGCTTTGGAACCGAATCTTCGTGATGCCTTGCATTTAGCTTATGATAGAATCGAGAGTTATCACCAAAAGCTTATGCCAAAATCTTGGATTGATTTTGAAAAAAATGGATCTATGTTGGGGCAGAAAGTTACTGCTGTTGATTGTGCTGGGCTTTATATTCCAGGAGGAAAAGCAGCCTATCCTAGTTCACTTCTTATGAATGCTATTCCTGCTATTGTGGCTGGGGTTGAAGAGATAGTAGTTTGTACGCCTACACCTGATAATGAGATTAATGAATTACTCCTTGCTGCCTGTCATCTTTGTAAGGTAACCAAAGTGTACAAAGTAGGGGGGGCTTCTGCTATTGGAGCTATGGCATATGGAACAGAGACTATTACCAAGGTTGATGTAATTACAGGACCAGGAAATATATTTGTGGCAACTGCTAAAAAGCTAGTATATGGTGAAGTAAACATAGATATGATAGCTGGTCCTAGTGAGATTGGAATACTTGCTGATAGCAGTGC
>JADGER010000193.1 GCA_016744315.1 Sulfurovaceae bacterium | reverse complement strand
TCTTGTAGTTCAATATTGCTGTTTAGTTGATGTTCCATAGCAGTCAAACTAAAATTATATCCTGTAGTAAAATTGTTATCAAGGGTTTTAAAGAAGTTTGCTATTTCTATATAATCTACTATCAATTCTAATCCTGCCTCACTATCAGAAGCATCATCATGTGCAAAATAAAAGTATCCTTCTCTTTGTATCAAGGCATATCCCAAGGGTTTAAAATAGGCACGAAGTTCATCCTCTTTACTTACTATAGCTTCATACAGTTGGGCATTTCCATTTTTTGAACTATTTTCACTGATATAGCCACCCTTTAAAATAATCTGATATATCTTTTCTATATGCTGTGGTACTAATTCATCTATATCTATAATCATCTTTTTACCTCTATATATTTTCTCTCATTATAAGTAATAAATATTTCATTATTTACTTGATACTCAGGTGAGTAGTTTTTTAACATTCGTATAAATACACCAAGTAACCTATCTTCATCTATTTCTTGATGCACTAAAAATACAATTAAGTTTTCATCTTGACCCAAAAATGCTTCATTCATTTTTTGATAATTATAAAATTTCTTCTCTACTCTTTCCTTTCTATCAATATCATACTTCAAGGCTGTATCTATTCTATTGTCTTTGAATTCCATCTCCCGAGATACTATAATCTTTTTAAGAGTCTCTAAATAATTATATATTTGGTCATCAGGATGTATTTTTTTGACTTTTTGATTTGGAGAGACTATTTTATGTCTTTTTGAAACCTCTTCTACATCTGTATGGCTTAGAAGTTTATTATTATCTTTTAAAGCTTTAAGTCTTTGGAGTTTTTTTATAAATTTTCCATCTTTGATACTTTGGTTAATAAAATTCATAATATCATCATAGAGTTTTATAAATACTTTTTCAAATGCTATAGATTCTGTTTTAAATCTTAAAATCACCGTATTTATCTTGTAGTTTTGCATGGATTTTAGAAATTTATCTTGACTTTTCAAAAATGTATCACAACGATGTGTTGCCTCTATAAGTTTTGAAATTTCATCTTTGGATATTTTAAGCTTGTCCATCTTTATCTCAAAATTTGATTCACTTTTAAATGCAAAAATAGAGTTTGAAGCGATAGCTGTAAGATTAGACTTTAAAAGTGAGGGAATTTGAGAAAGTATAAGATAAATAGATTTCAATTCTTTATCCGCAGGTTCAGAACTTTTTATTCTTTGGTTATAAAAATTTAGCTCTATTTCTAACTTTGCTAATTTATCGCCAATAAGCCCTATATTTGTTTGCGTATTTTGTCCAAGCCTTACATCATAATACTCTATAGTATCAGTTGATAAACTAAGTGCATCACTAAATGGATTATGCTCAATAATATCAAAACGAATCGCTTCATCTAATTTAGATATTTTATGATTTTCTCTAATATCATCATTAGGTCGAGATTCATAACTATATAACTCTTGTATAATCTCTTTACACGCATGCTGTATACTTATAATGTCTGAAATATTTTTATTTATTGTCATTTCATATTATAGCAAAAGTTAGAAAATATTGAGAAGTTTTTACTATAATCTCCTAATACCTAAAAGATATAGGGGGTAATTATCTTGCAACTACTTGCCCCAAAGATATACCTCCATCATTAGGAGGAATTTGATTTCCTATAATTGCTGTAGGGATTTTATCTAAGACTAACCCTAAAAGTACTCTATTTTGAAATACTCCACCACTTAGAACTAATGGTAGATTATAGAGTTTGTAAATATAATAAATTATTGCAACAAGTGTATTAAAAAATTTAGAAATAGCTACCGTTGTATCATCTTCATTTAATATCTCTTCTATCATTTCTAAAAATATTATTTTATTATCTTTATATTCAAAAGGATAGTGTTGTGTAATGTTTTTATCATAAAACTCTTCCATTCTCATTCCACTCTCACCCTCAAAACTAAGTACTTGACAAATATCTCGAAGTGAAGCAACTCCGTCAAAGAGTCGTCCTACAGATGAGGTTAGAGGAGAGTTGAGTCCTTTTTTCCATAGAATATAGTGAGTTATTAGCTCTTCTTTAGTAAATGCTCTAGTTGTTGCTGTATCCAAAGAGAAAAGTTTTTCATCATATATATCAAACAATAAACTCAACGCTACTCGTTTTGGTTCTCTAATAGCTTTTGTTCCACCTAGGAGTCTAAAGTACTGCAAATGAGCTACTCTTTGATAGCTTGTATAATCACAAATCAAAAATTCTCCACCCCAAAGATTTCCATCATCTCCATATCCAGTACCATCAAAAGAGATACCTAAGACCTTTTTATTCAGTTGTTTTTCTGCCATTACTCCTAAAATATGAGCATAATGGTGCTGTATATTTTGTATAGGAAACTCTTTGAAGTTCTCTTTTGCATATTTGCTAGATTCATAGTTTGGATGCTTATCACAAACTATTTTTTGTGGTTTAAAATTATATATTCTTGTGAGGTTTTCTATATTATTTTTAAAGTACTCTATAGATTCAATACTTTCAAGGTCTCCAATATGAGGAGAGAGAATTACTTGATTATCAAAACCAATAGCTATAGTGTTTTTTTGATTTGCTCCTAGAGCCAAAGTTTTTTGTTCTAATGCAAAGGGAAGTTTGATACTTATAGGGGCATACCCTCTTGCACGACGCAAAATAACTTGTTGGTCTTTGACCAGCATTACCACAGAGTCATCACAGCCATTTATAATCTTTCGATTGTGGTCAAGAAGATAATCATATATATTTGAAAGTTTTGTTATCTCTTTTTGGTTGATAGCTATAGGTTCATTACTTCTATTTGCACTTGTGGCTATAATGGGGCGATTGAGTTTTTCTAAAATAAGTAGATGCAGAGGAGTATAAGGTAAAAAGAGTCCGATTTGTGAAATATTTGGAGCAATGTTCTCATCTCTGTTTTTTGCTTTGAGTAGGACTATAGGTCTTTGAATAGAGAGTAGAAGCTTCTTTTCTTCTATATTGATATAGGCTAGTTTTTGAGCCATTTTTAAGTCTTTTACCATAATAGCAAAAGGTTTTGTTGGTCTCTGTTTTCTCTCTCGTAATTTTTGAATACTTTTAGGATTTGTAGCGTCACAAACCAAATGATACCCACCAACACCTTTGATAGCCAAAATATCACCTTCTAATATCTGCTCTATAGCTTTGTTTATATTTCCTTGGATAGTTAAACCTTTGGAGTCATAAAGTGATACTTTGGGTCCACAATCCCAACATCCAATAGGCTGGGCATGGTATCTTCTATCAAGAGGATTAGTATATTCTTCTTGACACAATTTACACATTTTAAAAAACTTCATCGAAGTATTTTGACGGTCATAAGGGAGATCATAAATAATAGAATAGCGAACACCACAATGTGTACAGGTAATAAAAGGATAGCCATATCTACGGTTATTCTTATCAAATAACTCTACTTTGCAACTCTCACAAATAGCTACATCAGGAGGAATTTGTACTGTTATATTACCATTTTTATTTGTAGAGATTATTTGGAAGTCTGTATAACTTTTGCTTGTTATTTTGCTTGTTTTAATTGTGTCTATTTTAGCAAGAGGTGGGAGGTCTTGTTTAATAGTATCAATAAAAAAGTTTAAAGTTTTTAAATTACAATCAAGAATTATAGTTACTCCATCAGTGTCATTTGATACTGTACCATTAAGATTATATTTTTGAGCTAGAGTATATATAAATGGACGAAAACCAACACCTTGAACGGTGCCAGTAATATTAATTTGATATGTAGTTTTAATTTAAATATCCTATATTTTTATATAATAAACTTAAAATATATTTATTCTTGTAGGGTGGGAGAATCCCACCTTTTAAAATAATTTTAAAAGAAATCCAATATCTCTCATTTTATCGTAAGGTTACTTTGAAATTTATATATTTATAAACTAAAAGTTATTTAATTGAATCGTGTGGGAATATAAGGAAGATTTATAGAAGTAA
>JADGER010000022.1 GCA_016744315.1 Sulfurovaceae bacterium | reverse complement strand
ATATATAGTTATCTCTTCCATATTTTTCATGTGCTGGTTTTCTTAAATTTTTTAAAAAACTAAACATTTTTTTCCTTTTTATATGTTTGTAAAAGAGCAAATATAGGCTCACTTAGCCACTCTTTTTTCTCTATGCTATTTCTTCTAAAATTATCTTTCATGGTATCAAAATCCTCTATTTTTAATTTTTCTGATGAAATGATTTGTTTAAAAGTCCATCCATTTATATACGCTGATTCAAAATCTTCTCTTGACTTATAACTATCTTGAACCCTTTGAGCATTTAGATAAATTAATCCCCATGCTTCTTCCTGAGTAATAATCTCTAAATATATAAATTGAGAAACCAACTCTACAAAACGCGAACTATCATAAGCTACAACATCTCTAATCCCAAGTTTCTGATAAAACTCTATATTTGAATGAAAAAGAGTAACTGTACCCTCTGTCCATATTTTCTTTAGTAAATATATAGCCCTATCTTTTGAATACTCCTCCTCATCAAAATCAAATCCCCATACCTCTTTTAAATGTGCAGTAAGTTTATTATTATCTTCATCTATATAGTAAGTTTCTAAGTCACCAATAGATAAAGCAAAGAGTTGAATAGTATCAAGTTCAATAACCTCATCTTCTATCTTATTTTCTTTTTTTTGTCTCTTTTGATTGTAGTAGTACCAAATAATAAATAAAAATATAAATAATAAAAACATATTTAACTGACCCATTATATTCTCCCAACCTGTAGTTTTAAAAATTTAAATATACTATTTTTTATCCTATATTGTGTTAAACCTTTTAAAATATCTTTTACTTTTATATCAAGTGAGAATCGTAACTTAGTCATTAAAATAGGACTTTGAATTAATGATGATATTTTCATAGCATCAGTAGTATTACTTAGAGATATTATCTCATTAGGTTCTCTAAGTATTGCTAACCAAAGTAATGATTTGGATGGATTTTTAATTTGATGTATAATTTTTGAATCATAAGATACTAAAAACTCTTTCATTTTTTCATCTTCTATCTCAGAAATACTTTTAGTTTTGTTTTCATCATATACTAAACCCATTCTCAAAGTATCGTTATTAAAGCCATAATTAATATCCATATAATTTAAAAAAGCTTTAGATACTGGTATATATATCTCAATAGGAGAACGGTTTTGCTTCCCTTTAATCTGATCTAACCATAATTTACTATTTTCCTTATAAGTAGCTATAGTTACATGTGGTCTATTTTTTTCATCTCTTATCGAGTAAAGTTCTATTTTATTTTCTCTTATCAAATCAATATAATATTCACCATACCCACCTTTCCCAGATTTTATATCATCAAACTCACCTAAACAGTGTTGCATAGAGGAAGACTCATTTGACATCTCCAAAGATAACTCTTCATTTTTAGATAAGAACTTAACAACATTAAAGTTTCCAAAACTAAATATATGTTCCAAAGCCTCACCTGATGTTTCTATAAATAATCTCTTTTTATTTAACATCTTATTATGGTCTTCTTGCCATTTTATCAAAACTTGCTCAACGGTCATTCTGGAAAATTTATATGATGATTTTGGATATATACTAGATAAATATTCTGTAGTTTTATCTAATAACTCAATAAATTTATGATGTTTATTGTCAATATAAATAAACTTAACTTTTGTACTCTGGGGTAAAAACCAACTAGGAGTAGGTCTTTTGAGTAATGAGTAAAAAACCTCATTAGATTGGACAACTTTCACATGAGAAAAATGGTTTATAAGCCAACGAAGAAAGTTTTTCAAGAGCCAAGTTTGTATTTCTTTTGGTAGATTTTTTTCTTTACAGTAGCTATTTATACTATCGTTAATCTCTTTTATATTAATAACATTTCTACCTATATTTTTATTCTTATGCATATCTAGTTTCATTTGCTTCCTAATAATGTATTATCTATTTTAAATTTCCCTATACTCTCTCCATCTTGACTTCATCTTTCAAAAGATACAAAATCATGCCTTGTGTATCTTTTTGGCTAATGGAGCTGATGGCTTTGCAGTAGTGTTGGACTTGTTGGAGGTGTTTATTGTGATATTTATAAGAACTTTTGTAATCTATTACTAAATAACTCTCTTCATACTCCAAGAGAAGATCTATTTGTTTGAGTTCTCCTTGATAGCTGATGGCTTGTTCTTGGATAATCTTTGCATTTTGTAATAGAGTGATAAAGTCTGCATTATCTATCAAATTGCTGATTCGTAATGATATATCACTCCATTGTGTATCATCTATAATAAGACCATAACGGTTACGACTTCCCTCTAGGGCTTGGCTTAAAGAGTCTGTATCAAATGAACCCATCATTTCTAGGGTATAGTGCAGAGCTAGACCAAAGTTTATGGCATCATAATCTCTGATTTCCTCTTCTTCTTTATCCGAACTTATATTCTGTCGTCCATAATGGCTAAGTGTGATAGGTTCTTGGGATTGTGATGGCTTTACTGGTATTGGTATTTGTTTGGCTTTAGAGGGTGTGCCTCGTGAAGTAATATTCATTCTAATAAGATCAAAGATAGACTTTTCATTTTTTTTGATAATAATCATCTCTTCAACAGCTCGTGTAAGAGCCACATACAAGACATTTAAACTATCTTTGTGTGAGGCAATAGTACGGCTTTTTAGAAGTTCTTTGTATTTGGGGTCAAAATAGTCTCTATTGGCTGAACGATAATAAACCTTGTCTATTGTTAAATCTTCAGCAAAATGAAATAACATAGGGTCTCTATCAACATTTGGTCGTGTAAGTTTATCCACAATAATCACTCGTTCAAACTCTAGCCCTTTAGAACCATGGATAGTCATAATTTTAGCTCCATGGATACTATTAGAAGCTACAGACAAAGAGGCACTCTCGAACTCTTCAATAAATTCAGGAATATTAGTATAATTACTTGCAAAACTTAGAAGCTTCAAAAGGTTTGGATCAAACTCAAAATAACCAAACTCTCTAATAAGTTTATCTATTATTTCAAATGGTCGCAGATAGGGATGAAACCACTCAAATTGGGCATTTTCAATATCGACTCTATCCAAAAATGATGCAAGCAAAGCAGAATACTTTTGACTCTTACCATAAAAAAGATACTTCATCACAGCCACAATAGAGGCTACCTTGGCTATTCGTTGCAAAGAACTAGAGGTTTTGAGTATGGTTTCTATACCTTCATGGTGACAAAGCTCTTGGAGAGATGCACCATCTTTGTTGGTAAAAACCAAAAAGGCTATCTCATCTGCACAAATACCTCTTTGTATCATCTCTTTGGCTTTTTGTACTGCTGTGAGTAATAGCCTACGAGACTCTTCGATTTGCTCATCTTCCAAAGGCTCTATCACCTCCACAAAACCCTCACTAGCTCCTTGCTTATTATGCTGTGCTAAATATCCATCCATCACACCCACAAACCACTCATTTACCTGCTCGACTACAGCTATAGAGCTACGATAATTAGTATCCATAGGTTCTATAGTAACTCCAAATTCTAAGGCAACTTTATCAAAAAGCTCTTCAACCCCTCCACGAAAACGGTATAAAGATTGTTTTGTATCTCCCACATAAAAAAAGCTTCTAAATTCACTCTGCCCTCTTCCTGCAAAAATTTCTTCAATCAATGGCTTTAAAAGAAGATACTGCAAAGAAGAAGTATCTTGAAACTCATCTAATAAAATATGTCGAAACTTACTATCTATTTTGAAATAAATAAATTCCTTACTCACAGTCTCATAGAGTAGTCTATAAGTAAAAAAACTCAAATCATCAAAATTAAGTATATTTGTATGCTTCACATTTGTAATCGTTGCATTTTTGTAATAAGAATAGAGTTCAAAGAGATGTTCTAATATTATTGCCTCTTTTGTCTCAATCCATTGTGCTAAAAGTATTTTTATATCTATATAATATTGATCTATAGAGGGATTTATCATTACATATTTTTTATAATTTCTATGATCCAAAAGAGACTCTTTTTGGAAAAGAGGTTTTTTAAAGAGCAGAGCTATTTTTTCTTCATTAAAATTATTAATAGCACTTTTGGATGCTCCTGACTCCATAAGCATCTCTAGCATCTCTAGTCGCACAGTATGAATCTGCTCTTCTATCACACCCAAAAGCATAGCTGGTTTAGGACTCTTTGGCAAAATTGGATCCATACGATAAAAATTTTGCATCAATCCAAAGAGCTTTGCAAATCTTTTATCTTCTATATCCATAGCAAGCTTTGTCAAAGAATCTAATAATCCCATAGCTTTAATCTCTTCCAAAAAAAGTTCTTCTAGTTTTTTGGGTACTTGTTCTTTGGTAGCAAACTCTGGTTCTAGCCCTAATTCAAAAGAAGAAGAGCGGAGTATAGAAGAGAAAAAACTATCAAGTGTTACAATAAAATTATTACTCTCCAAAAATCGCATTAAAACCAAAGGCTGTTTTTGCAATAACTCTTGCTCACTCATCTGTGTTTGCAAAGATATTGCTTGTAAAAATGGTCTATTTTTGGGACTATGCAAAAGTCTCAAAGAGTCTACAACCCTCTCTCTCATCTCTGCTGCTGCTTTATTGGTAAAGGTTGCAGCCAAAATACTATTAGGAGACTCTCCCAAAAAAAGCAAAGAGATATACCGAACAGCCAAAGCAAAAGTCTTGCCAGAGCCTGCCGAAGCAGAATAGGCTAAATAGGGGTTAAAAGAGGATGGAATAGAAGACATGAGAGCAGTTCCTTAATCAATAATTATGAAAATAACTTATAAACGCGATTATACACTGAAAAATATTATTAAAGAGTAAGCATATACTCTTTATTTATTTTCCCTAATAAAATCCTTTATCATCTGATGAAAATCCTCTACTGCTCTCTCTTCATCAAAGACCTCATACTCTGTATTTTCCAAAGTATTTTTCATAGTAGGGAGGAGATAACTCTTTTCAAAAAGTTCTTTTATCTCTGCTTTTCGCCTCTTATCCAAGATATGCTCCTTCTCTTCAAAATACTCTATAGGATTAGCAGAGAGTTTAGTGTAGAGCTTTTGATACTCCTCTTTAGAAATATCTATATCCATATTTATCTCTTTGGCAAAGAGTTTTGCTGAAGCATAAAGAGAAAACAGAACAGAAAGAAAAACAAGATTTTTTACTTCATCAATTTTAGCCCTATCCCTAGCCATAGCCATATCTCTAGCCATAGCCATATCTCTAGCCATAGCCATATCCCTAGCCATAGCCATAGCCATATCCATATCCATAGCCATATCCATAGCCATATCCATATCCCTAGCCATAGCCATAGCCATATCCCTAGCCATAGCCATATCCATAGCCATAGCCATATCCCTAGCCATAGCCATATCCATAGCCATATCCCTAGCCATATCCCTAGCCATAGCCATAGCCATATCCATAGCCATAGCCATAGCCATATCCATATCCATAGCTCTAAAAAGTTTTTGAATACTAGTATTCAAAAACTTTTTAGTCAGGAAAAACAGCATATTTTTATTAACTAAAAGTTGAATTTTTACTATATCTTTCAACAATACATTATCAGAAAATTGTGTACTATAGAGTAAGCTAATATCTCCATTTAGTTCTATCCATATAAAAGCTGAAGTAGCTTCTATAACTCTATTTGCTATTTGAACTTTTAACTCTTTATTATAGGGGATATATTTATCCAATATAAAAGGTAAATTTTTCTCTTTGGGTAAAGTTTTTATTCTATCTTTTGTTAAGAAAGTCTTCCTAAATGATTTAAAATAATAACCTATAAAAAGGATATTTGTGATACTTTTATTTTCATCTCTTTTTATCTCAACAAGAGGGTTATACTTGATATTTTTATCTATGATTTCATCAGCCAATGTCACTAAAAACACTTCTATCTCATTTTTAAATGTACTAGAACTATAATCTATTAAATGCTTCTCTAATTTTTCAAGTAAACTCTTAAACATATAAGCATCTTTGCTAAAAGTCCAAAGATAAATTAATGTCTTTATCCACTCTATCTCCTCTTTCTCTTTGAGTTTATTCTCTGTGAGAAATATAAGGTCAAAGATAAATTGGTGATAAGATAATGTATCGTTAAATACTTTTTGGGTAATTTTAAATTGATTTTTACCCCCTTTGAGGCTATCTATCCCAAAATAAAGTTGTGCTACTTCTGCAAACCCTATACCATTTAGTTTATCAAATATCTCTTTATTAAGATATTCTATCAAATCTAAATCATCTTTGTCTCTATAAATTTTACTAGCTGTAAGATACTCTTGAAAAGAGAGATGACTAAATTGAACATAACCCTCTTTTGGGACTACCAATAGTCCCGAACGAGAGAGATAATAGTCTAAAATATTTTCTGCTTTTGTATTTTTGCTCACACTTCTAAGCTTCTCATCTTCATCTTTGATTATTTCTCTGAGATATAGCAAGATTTGCTTTTTGCTAATCTCTATTCTCAATTGCTCACTATCGCCTTTTTGACTCGCTTCATTGTGTATCATATATGCCAACTCTTCTAGCATAATGGTCTTATCTTGATAGTCCCAATTGGGGATAAGCTCTCCTTTTGTATTCTCTATCTTTTCTAAGTTTCTTTGTTTATCCAAGATATGCAGATAAGACTCTGTCATATATTGATAGGCTAATACCCTGCTTCTAGGTATCTCTCCTTTGTGTTCAGAGATATAGATAAGCATCATCAGATAGATAGGTCTTGTTTTGAGTTGGTTTAAATCCTTAATACTCTCTAGTCGAGCCAAAAACTTCTCTTCTCTCTCTGCTTTAAGTGCCTTATTTGGATGATATTTAATAGACATATATCTATCAGTATAGCTCTCTATCTGCTTTTGATTGTATGGTAAAATATAGTATCTTTTAAAGTTTTTATCATAATCCACATCTTTAATAAAGCCTGTAGGTCTTCCTGTGATGATGATATTTGTCTTAAGCTCTTTTTCTTCTAAGGTATGATTCTTGATATAGTTGTTAAGCCACTCTATCAGTTTAGCATTTTGCTTCTGTCCTATCTCATCAAAGCCATCAAATATCATAATAGCCCAACCTTGGTGGAGATAAAAGTCAAAAAAAGCTCTATCAAAAATAGGATTCTTTAGATTTCTATTAAGGTTGTCTATCCATTGAGCCAAAAGCTCATCAAAGGAGTTAATCTTGGCAAAATCTAACTCTCTTAGGATGATAGGCATCACTACCCTTTTACCTATCTGTACTACAGTTGGATTGCTACCATCTTCTGATGTAATAATAGAGAGGAATTTAGTAAGTGTAGATTTACCACTTCCTGCATCCGCAGAGATAGCTATAAACTGCTCTTTGCGTAACAACTCCTCTAGGCTTAGACCCTCTTTATCTTTATTACTTTGAGAAAAATAGAGCGGTGTATAGATTTTGCGTAAAAGGATTGGTGTCTCTTCCAAAGTATCCTCCTTGGCATACAAAGCTAATAATAGTGTTTTGTATAAATCTTGTCTATCTGAATGGTCACGATTATAAAAAGGTTCTCTTAATGGATAGTTTGTCACTGTTTACCTCTATAAATATTTTTTGATTTCATCTGTTTGTAAAGAACCAAAGTTTAGGCTAAATTCATCAACAAATCTTGAAAAACTTTTATGTTTTCCTTGCATCTCATAAACTTCACTCAAAAACTTCTCTTCAAAATCTTTTTTATACTCTATCTTATCTATAAATTTATTTTTACTTTCACTCTCTTTATATGCTTGTAAGTCATCATTTAAAACATCATCAAGATTATTTTGCGTTAAATTCAAATGATTTTTAAACTCTAACTTGAAATAGTACTCTCTTTCATCGGTTACATCAAAAATATTATTATTACTCAAAGCACCCAACAAAGTACTCATAAGCTCAGATTGATTTTCCAAAACCGAATATACAGACTCATAAAAAAGTTTAAGATAGGCTATGAGGGCTAATCTTTTGAGATTAGAGAAGGTAACCCTTGGATTATTGCCATAATCTGATGAACTAGCAATATGAAAATAGATAGCCATCAAAAAGTTTTTAATCCGTCTAGGATTTGGGTCTATGATAGAAGAGATAAATGCTGTAAACTCCTCTAACTCTCTACTATCCACAAAAGGATAAGGCTTAATTATATCTCTAGTAAACTCTATAAGTTGTTTCTCTTGTGGCTCTTTTATGTAAAAAGTAGCTTGAAAAAGTTTCTCCAAATAAGCTCTCGTCTCTTTGGATGTTTTGGTAGCAGTAGCAGAGAGAGATTTTTCTATATGGTGTCTATCATAGCCAAAGACAAAAATACATCTTTTGGTAGAGAGATACTGTTTTATCTCTTTGAGTAGTTTGGATATAGTCTCATCTTCACATCTATCTAAATCATCTATAAAAATGACTATTCTTGCATTGTCTTTTACATCTTCTATTTTTCCTTGTTGTAAAAGTATCTCAATCGCTTCTTGAAAAATAAATTTAAATTTTTGCTGTCTATCTATATATTGAAAGTTATCATATTCATACTTCTCACCAATATTTTTGATATTAGTACCTTGGTTTTTACCTAACTTATTTAAACTACCCAACATATCTAATCCAGCTAGAATAGATGCCGAAGCTACTTTACGACCTTTTTTTAAAGTTGATTCAAAAAAAGAAAAATGATGATGTATAGCTTGAAGCAGTCCTACCATAGGCTCTTGATGATTCTCATTTTCCCAAGGGTTAAACCAAATTGTGTGGATAGTATTTTTTAATTTTTCTCTATCAGGTTTACGAGTGACATTATTTTTAAAAATAGCTTCAAATTTATTTTTTTCTTCTATTGTTTTATCTTCAAAATTTAGTCTATGCCTAATAGGCTCACCACCCAAAGATGCCATAAGATATTTCATAATACTACTTTTTCCACTTCCCCAACGACCTGAGATGCCTATAGAAAATGGTGTAGGAGCATCCAAGATAAGTTCGCGTATCTTATCTATTTGATTCTTATCTGCTAACTTGGAAATTTCTAAAGTATATTCATCATTCAAAAACTGCATAAACGCTCCATCTTAATAAAGTCAATATTTTTATTCTATCTAAGATTGTATAAGAGTGGAGATGTTTTATTTTGACTTTACTATTAAAGTAAGTATTTTAAAGTAAGTAATACACAATAATAAATAAGTTATTATAATTTATAGCAATAATTACAACATAAAAAAAGGATTCTATTATGAAATATTTATCTCTACTTATAATGCTAAGTTTATCATTACTAGCACAATCCCAAGAGCTAAAACCATGGGCAAAGGCTCTCTCTCAACTTACCGTGCAGGAAAAGGCTGTTATTGTTGACAAAGGTACAGAGAGACCATTTTCTGGCAAATATGTTTCTACTGATGAAAAAGGTATTTATTACTGTAAGGTTTGTAAGAGTCCTTTGTATCGTTCTGATGATAAATTTGATAGTCATTGTGGCTGGCCAAGTTTTGATGATGCTATTAAGGGAGCTATTAAAGAACAAAAAGATGCTGATGGCAAACGAACTGAGATACTCTGTAGCAACTGTGATGCACATCTAGGACATGTTTTTGAGGGTGAAGGAATGACCGTAAAAAACTTGCGTCATTGTGTTAATTCTATCTCCTTAAAATTTGACAAAGCCAAAAAGACAACAAATACTTATGCTTATTTTGCTGGTGGATGTTTTTGGGGTGTAGAGTATTATCTTGAAAAGCTAGAAGGAGTACTCTCCGCAGAATCAGGATTTATGGGTGGAGCAATCAAAAATCCTAGCTATAAAGAAGTAGTTCGTGGTAAAAGTGGGCATTTAGAAAGTGTGCGAGTACTCTATGATCCATCAAAAATCTCTTATGAAACCTTAGCTAAATACTTTTTTGAAATCCATGACCCTAGCCAAAAAAATGGTCAAGGACCAGATATTGGCTCACAGTATCACTCTGCTATTTTTGTAAACTCAAAAAAAGAGAGAGCCACGATAGAAAAACTTATAGCTATACTCACATCCAAAGGATATACCATAGCTACAAAAGTTCTTCCAAAGTCTTCTTTTTATACCGCAGAAGAGTACCATCAAGATTACTATGACAAAAACAAAAAACAGCCTTATTGCCATGGCTATGTAAAGCGTTTTTAAGGAGCCATTTTGGCTTCTAGTTTTTGTACCATATCCATAGTTCTAAGAACACTATCAGAGGTTAAGCTCATAGAATCAATTCCCATCTTTAGTAGAGCCTCTGCCATATCAGGATAATCAGATGGGGCTTGTCCACAAATACCAATAGGACGATTATTGCGTTTTGCACCTACAATAGCCATCTTAAGCATCATCATTACTCCCTCATCTCTCTCATCAAAATCAAAAGCAACCAGTTCACTATCACGATCCACACCCAAGACAAGTTGTGTCAAATCATTAGAACCAATACTAAAACCATCAAAAATTTGACTAAAGGCATCTACTTGAATAACATTGTTTGGAATTTCACACATTACATAAATCTTAAGTCCATTTTCTCCTTGGACAAGACCATATTTTGCCATAGCTTCTATGACTCTTTTACCCTCTTCTACGCGTCTACAAAATGGTATCATCAAAATAATATTATTCATACCCATCTCTTCACGAGCTCTCTTCATTGCCATACACTCCAACTCAAAACCCTCTTCATAGTGTGGGTCTGTATAGCGTGAGGCTCCACGAAAACCTATCATAGGATTTTCTTCATCAGGCTCAAAAGACTCTCCACCCAACAAAGACGCATACTCATTACTCTTAAAATCACTCATTCTCACAACACAAGGCTTAGGATAAACAGAAGAAGCAATAGTAGCCACTCCTTCTGAGAGTCTAGAAACAAAATACTCTTCCAAAGAGCTATAAGCTCGTGCTAAATATTCTATTTTTTCTCTTGTTTGTGTATCAAGCTTTTGAGGATATTTTAATGCCATTGGATGTACTTTGATAAAATTAGAGATAATAAACTCCATGCGTGCCAAACCAACACCATCCACAGGAAGCCATGCCAAAGAAAACGCCAAAGAAGGATTCCCCATATTTAACATAATATTAGTTTTGGTTTTACTTAGGTTTTCTAGGTTTGTTATTGCTACACTATATTCTAATAAACCCTTATAAACAATACCCTCTTCACCCTCAGCACAAGAGATAGTAATTTCATCTCCACTTTTGAGTATATCTGTAGCATTATAAGTAGCCACAATCGCAGGAATACCTAGTTCACGAGCTACAATAGCAGCATGGCAAGTTCTTCCTCCACGATTAGTTATCAGTGCAGAAGCCTTTTTCATAATAGGCTCCCAATCAGGAGAAGTTATATCTGCAACAAGTATCTCTCCCTCGATAAATTCATGGAGCTTGGAGACATCATCAATAATTCGTACTCTTCCCTTGGCAATTTTCATACCCACAGCACGACCACGCAGTATCTCAGAACTTTTTTCTTGTAATTGATACTGTTCTAGTATATTTATATTTTCTTTTGATTTTACTGTTTCAGGGCGTGCTTGAACAATATATAATGCTCCATCTCTCCCATCTTTTGCCCACTCTATATCCATAGGTCGATACATACCAGCTCTTTTGCTATAATGTTCTTCAATAATTATGGCATAACTTGCTAACTCCGTTACCTCATCATCACTTAGACAAAAATTATTTTTCTCTTTATCTGTGGTATCTCTATTAACTATGGAATCTATCCCATCAGAAAAAATCATCTTTTTTGACTTATTTCCCAAACGCCGTTTGAGTACTCTTTGATAGCCTTTTTTAAAAGTAGGTTTATGCACCCAAAAACTATCAGGGTCTATCGTTCCTTGAACAATATTCTCTCCCAATCCCAAAGCACCATTAATAAATACCACATCTTTAAAGCCTGTTTCTGTATCTATAGAAAACATCACTCCACTCGCTCCAATATCACTGCGAACCATCTTCATAACTACAACAGAAATATCACCTTCTAAATAAGAAAATCCATTATTGTATTTATAATCAATAGAACGGTCATTAAAGTTTGAAGCGAGACATTGTAAGTAACTTTCTAATAGTAGTTTATCCCCATCAATATTAAGATAACTATCATTTTGTCCTGCGAATGATGCATCCACAGAATCCTCAGAAGTAGCAGATGAACGAATAGCCAAAGAAAGCCCTTCTCCATACTGCTTTTTTAGCTCTTGATAAGAGTTTTCTATCTCTTCAATAAGATCAGAAGGAAGAGTACAAGCCAAAATTATATCTCTAGCTTTTTTTCCTCTGCTTTGTAAATCATGAGTATTTGTAGGGTTAAGTCCCTCAAAAAGTGTTTCTAGCTCTGTTTGTATGTTATTGTATGATAATATATAACGGTATGCACTTGCTGTTATTGCAAATCCATTGGGGATGCGTATTCCTTGATTTGTGAGATAATGATACATCTCCCCTAAACTTGCATTTTTACCACCCACTTGGGGGGCATCCTCAATCCGAAGCTCCGAAAACCATTTTATATAATGAAACATAATAACTCCTTATCAGTTATTTTACTGCTTAATAGATAATAAGTTTATTAAAACTTCTCCTGACGATTGAGTTTATACTTTACTATTCCATCTTTAATCTCAATAATAGAAAAAAAGTTTTTTGTAATAACCAAAGAGCATCCATCTTCTTTGTTTTCAAAATATTCAAGTGACAATTTTTTGCCTAATTCCAAAAATTCATCATCTCCAGTGTAGTTATTTATAGGTAAGTCAAGATAGAGGAGTGGATTTAGAGCCTTTTCATTCTCATAAAAAAACATCCCTTCATTGAGTCTCTCTAAGCTAGAGAGTGTGCCATCTACTCCTAGCTTTTTGGCGATAAGATGCCCAAGACTCCTAATATAAGTCCCCTCACTCACTGTAGCTTCAAAATGAACAAAAGGGTGATTATAGTTGAGAAGTTTTATATTATAGATCGTAGAACTTATCTCTTTGAGTGCTACATCTTTGCCTTCTCTTGCAAGTTCATACGCTCGTTTTCCACCTATCTTTTTAGCAGAAAATTTAGGCGGATAATAATCAAGTTTCCCCTCAAAGCTCTTAAGCGTTTGCTCAATATCTTCTGTAGTAAATGCTGGAATATCTATAATACTATCAACTTTTTCAATATCTAGCGTAGGAGAATTTACTCCAAGCCAGAGCGTAGCACGGTAAGTTTTGGGTGTTTTTTTCAGATAATTAAAAAGCTTAGTATACTGCCCTGTAGCAACAATCAAACATCCTGTAGCAAAAGGGTCAAGCGTGCCAGAAAAGCCTACTTTTTTGGTATTATATTTTCGTTTTACATAACCCATATAGCCATTAGAAGTGCGGAATATAGGTTTTTTTACAACAAATAATCTATTCATTAGACAGACTGCACAAAAGAACTAAGAATATTTTTCTTATTCCCACCAAAATTAATAAGCAGATTATACTCTTTGCCTGTTTTATTCACAGCTTGTACACGCCCTATTCCAAAGATTTTATGCTTGACTAAGTCACCTTTTTTATAGCCTGAGCTTTTTGTAATTTTGAGACTTGTACTTTTGATAAGTCCTGCTTCTCCTAAAAAACGACTCTTATCTATCATTTTTCTACGCCCTTTATAGAAGCGACTATCTACATAACAAAGCGTAAGATGTTTCTTGGCTCTAGTAATAGCCACATATCCCAAACGACGCTCTTCTTCCATATTACATCCATCTCCAAGCAAAGGAAAAAACTCTTCTTCTAAACCAATAACAAAAAGGTGTTCAAACTCCAAGCCTTTGGCTGCATGAACACTCATAATAGTAATAATATCACCCTCTACCTGATCTTGTTCACTGCTAAGTGCTATATCATTGAGAAATTCATCCAAACTCAAAGAAGGGATTTTTTCAATAGTATCTCGAAAGTAGCCATAGAATTCATTAATATTAAAAATACGATCTTGCCCATCAGCCATAGAGGCATAATGATTTGTAAGACCTATTCTCTCTTCAAAGAGTGTGATAAATTCCAAGAGAGATTCTTTACTACTCTTTTGAAGAGATTTAATATCTTCTATAAGCTTTTTAATAGCCAAAGATACTTTTTTACCCACAATTTCTTGTAACTGGCTTTGTGTTGCACCATCAAGAGCTCCATAAAAAGATGCATTTTGTTCAAATGCAAATCTTTGAAGTTTTTCAATAGAAGCTTTTCCAATACCTCTTTTTGGTTTATTAATAATACGAATAAATGAAAAATCATCATAAGGATTTGCAAAGACTCTTAAAAAAGAGATAACATCTTTGACCTCTGCCCGTTCATAAAAACGCATACCGCCAATAAGCTTAAATCCTAATCCTTCTTTGGTAAAACCTTCTTCTAATGATCGAGAGAGTGCATTAATACGATAGAGTACTGCTATATCATCTGCATGTACGCCTGATACTAAAAGTTCTTTAATCTCTTTGGCAATAGTTTTTGATTCATGGACTTCGTCAAGAGAATGGTTTAATTTAACTGTAGGTCCATCACCCTTGATACTTACAAGATTTTTACCCAATCTATTGCTATTGTGTTCTATAAGTTTATTGGCAGCTTCTAGTATAGGCTGAGTAGAACGATAATTAGTTTCGAGTTTGATAGTTTTTGCACCCGTAAAATGATCTGCAAATTCCAAAATATTACGGATATTTGCACCACGCCAACCATAAATACTCTGATCATCATCACCCACAACACAAAGGTTTCCATGTGCAGAAGTTAGATGCTCAAGAAGCTTAAATTGCAGTTCATTTGTATCTTGGTATTCATCTACCATTATATATTGATAGCGATTACTTGTTTCTTCTCTTAAGAGTTTATTTTGATCTAATATTTGATAAGTGAGCATTAAAAGATCATCAAAATCCACTAAATTATTTTCTATAATATTATCTTGGTACGCCACATAAACCTTGGCAACTTTTTGATAATCTCTTAATTCTGCTTTTTCCAAAGCTGTCTCTGGACTAAGAAGTGAGTTTTTATATTTGGATATTTCACTTGCAATAAATGAGATATTCAAATCCACTTTCAGCTCTTTGGCAAGAGAACGCAAAAGACGCTTTTTATCATCACTATCAATAATCACAAAATTGTTATCTCTTCCAAGTTCATGAATATGAAATTTCAAAAAAAGAAGACCAAACTTATGAAAAGTACATAAAAGTGGTAGAGAAGAACTCTCTTTTGATATAAGGTGTAATGCTCTTTCTCGCATCTCCATAGCCGCTTTATTCGTAAATGTTAAGGTGAGTATACTTCTAGGGTCTATACCCACTTCGCTAATAAGATATGCTAATCGTGTTACTAGTGTTTTTGTCTTACCACTGCCCGCTCCTGCGAGGATTAGTAGGGGTCCATCTATATGGATAGCTGCTTCTTGTTGGTCAAAATTTAATTCATTTAAAATTGTTTTCATAATTATTTCTCTTTTTCTTACTTATAGATAAATTATAGCGTGGATAGGGTTAAAGGGAGCATATAGATAAATTGAGCTAAGTATTAGAAAAACTTAATTAAGCTAAAGTTATCAATTAGTTTAAGTTTACATAAGCTATAATATATTTAATATATATTATAAGTATTTAAGATAAAGGAATGAGCTATGTTAAAAGATTTTGTAAAATTAGAAACATTCTTAACTGTTGCAAGAGAGAGAAGTTTTTCTAAAGCTTCTGCAAAGTTAGGAATTTCACAACCAGCAGTGACACAACAGATTAAATTTATAGAAAAATATTTAGCTGCTAAAATTATTGAACGAAAAAAGAATGGTATCAAACTAACTACAGAGGGTGAAGAGCTCTATAAAGTTGCTTCAGTATTAGAAAAACATATACATGTAGCAGAACATGACATTTTAAAGATTATTAATAAAGAAATTACTTTCCGTTTGGGTGCTTCATTTACTATTGGAAACTATGTAATTCCAGGAGAATGTCTTAATACAATTGGTCAAGCAATTAATAATGATATTAATCTGACTATCCAAGAGAGTGAAATTATTATTAATCAACTCAAAGATCGTAAACTTGATGTTGGACTTATTGAATCACCAGTTATTGATAACGAAATGATTTATAGAGAGTGGTTAGAAGATGAACTCGTAGTATTTAGTAATACTCCTATTCCAAAAACACTCAAAACAGAAGAGTTATATGACTTTAGATGGATTTGCCGTGAAGAAAATAGCCATACCAAGCGAATTGTTTCAGAGGTATTTGATGATCTAGGTGTATCTTGTAAAAGTTTTAATGTATTAAGTGAAGTAAGTAATACTACTGCTGTACTTCAAACTATTAAACGAAGTAAAAAAGATGCTAGTAACCCTGTAGTCTCTATTATCTCCAAACATGCAATAGCTGATGAAGTACAAAATGGAGAGTTATTTGAAGCACGACTTAGAGGTATCAAAATGGCACGAAAGTTTTATATCGTCTATTCCAAAGAAAATAAACATAATGCTTTTGTAGATAAAGTTGTTGATTTTATATTGGGTGGTAACTGCTAAGAGCTTAGATTCCGTATTTCTTACGGAGCCTAAAAGTTCTATTTTTTCTTTAAGAACTTTTGATTTTCTGGATTATTGAGTAAAGCACTCATTGAAAGACTTGCATCAACTGATTCTTCTTCTATCTCTTCTTCTTCAATCTCTTGTGGGCTAGACATATTAATTACAATAGGATACTCGTCTACAAAAATTTGTTTAATTCCAAGTAGAGGAAGTGTGACAACCGAACCAAAACTTTCTTCACCAAATCCTGCTTCAAAACGAAAAGAATCATCTTCAAGCTGTGCAGTCTCATAAGTATATCCTGAGAGAATAAAGAGTACTGTTTCACCAAAAGTCTCTTTGATATGTGAGGGTAATTCAGGATTAAAATTAAGGTACTCTGTTTCACATGCTAGTGAAAATTCTTTATCTTTCTCAAATAAAAAACGAATAGTTTCTTCTATTGTATTTATAGCTATCTGCTGATACTCTGCTGACTGAAATATGTTATCATCCATAATTAACCTCTGCTTTCATCCAAATGGGAGTTATAATCTTAAATCCTACCATAGCATTCATTAGAGCTACACCATCAAAGAGATGAATTTTATCTGCTTGAATGTTTTTTTCTCTTAAAAAACCATTATCAAGTAATCTTTGGCGTGTTGTCCCTGCAAGAAGAGGTTTTTTGGGTGTTATCCAGATCTTATTTTCTAAAAATGCAATATTAGCAATAGAGGTATCAGTCACAAGAGAATTTTGAATAATCAAAATTTCATCACTCATAGAAGCACTCTTTTTTAAGCTATCAAGTTCTGATCTATCTGCATATTTATAGTTATACTCTAGCGTACTCTCAATAAGTGTAATTGTCTGAATATTTTTGGTCTGATAAGGAATATACTCTATTTCTTGTATAGAATAATCATAAAGAATACGACAGCGATATATTCCTATGGATGGGGGAGAAAGTATTGTTGCTAAATCAAAAAAACTTTCTATACCAAAAAGCTCTTTTCTTGCTTTATTAAATCGTTGATTATGATAATAAAGATGAAGAACTTCGCTATCTTTGATACAAATAGTTTCTAATAACACTAATCAAAAAGCCTTGTAGAGAGATACCTTTCTGCTGTATCACAGAGTATAGTAACGATTACTTTACCTTTGTTTTCTTCTCGACATGCAATATTATAAGTTGCTTGCAGATTAGCCCCTGATGAAATACCCACCAATAAGCCTTCTTCTTTTGCAATTTTTGATGCCATTGCAAAGGCTTCATCATTGCTCACGGTAACAACCTCATCATAAATAGCAGTATTTAGAATATCAGGTACAAACCCTGCTCCAATCCCTTGTATCTGGTGTGGAGATGCCGAACCTCCACTTAGTATAGGAGAAGCTTCTGGTTCTACAGCTATTGATTGCAAAGATGGAATATGCTCTTTGAGTATCTCACTTGTGCCTGTGATTGTTCCTCCTGTACCTACAGAAGCTACAAAAATATCAATACTATTTTCTGTATCTTTAAGTATTTCTATAGCTGTTGTTTTACGATGTATCTCTGGGTTATTAGGATTTTGAAACTGCTGAAGAACAATAGCATTTTCTAAGGTCGCTTGTAATCTACTTGCCTCAGCAATAGCCCCATTCATCCCTTTATTTGCAGGAGTTAATACAAGCTCTGCTCCTAAATGTACTAAAAGTTTGCGTCTTTCTATACTCATAGACTCAGGCATAGTCAAAATAAGATTTAGCCCTTTTGACGCACAAATAGCAGCGAGTCCTACTCCTGTATTGCCACTTGTTGGTTCAATAATAGTTGTGCTATCAGTAATACTTCCATCTGCAATAGCTCCTTCTATCATATTTAAAGCTATACGATCTTTTATAGAGCTTGTAGGATTCATAAATTCACATTTAGCCAGTATTGTTGTACCAGTTAATTGGGAAAGCTTTTTTAGCTTTACTAGAGGAGTATTTCCTACAAGTTCTTCTATACCATTGGCTATCATTTTTAATCCTTATCTGTTTCTTGTACTAGAGGTTTAAATTCATAATTTTCATCATCATAACATTCAATCATACCACTTTTCATATCATAATACCATCCATGCAAAAAAACCTCACCTTTATCTACGCGTCTTTTGACTGCTGGATAGGTAAGAAGATTTTCTAATTGAAATATTACAGATACTTTTTCTGTATATCTCAAAAGAGCCTCTTTATTGCCTTTGTGTTCACTCATCATAGCTACTCTTTTGGGACCTTCCCCTAATTCTAGCCATTTGATAGTATGAATATTTTCATCTGTTTTGGGAATATCTTTATAGAGTGCTGCTATAGCACCACAATGAGAATGACCACAAACAATAATATCTGTAAGTCCCAATACCGAAACTGCATATTCTATAGCTGAAGCAGTTGCATGATAATTTGCATCAGGCTGATATGGAGCTACAAAATTTCCAATATTACGAATAATAAAAAGATCTCCTGCTTGACTCCCTGTAATCATAGCAGGCATTATTCTTGAATCGCTACAGCCTATAAAAAGAGCCTTGGGATCTTGCCCATTTTCAGAAAGTGCTTTAAATCGACTCTCATTTTGTTTAAACTTCACAGAGCGAAAATTTTCATGACCCCGTTCAAACTCTTGAATCTTTTTATCAGGCATATAAACTCCTTACGAGATGCTATCTATAGTATAAGAGATTTTTTCTCCAGCAGACATTGGCACAACTCCATCATAATTATCAGGAACAGTAAACTCTTTTTTACAAAGTGTTACTGTTTTTTCAATTGGAGTAATTCCATACACTTCTTGGGCAGTATCAGATACAAATTTTTGGAGATTTTCAAACGAAGCATTATTCTCTTCAAAAAGTTGTGCGAGTCGTTGCAAGGCAATAGGAGCAGTAAAAACTCCTGCTGCACAGCCAGGGGCTTCTTTGGACTCTTTTGGATGCGGTGCAGAGTCACTACCAAACATTACTCTTGGGTGAGCTGAGAGTGCAACGCGTAACAAAGCCTCTCTATCTTCTGGTCTTTTGGCAATAGGTTTACAAAAGAGATGTGGCTGTAACATTCCTCCTGCAACATCATCAAGAGTAATAATAAGATGATGCAAAGTTATAGTGGCATAAAGATTATCAAATTTATCCAAAGCATCTACACTTGCTGAAGTAGTAATATGTTCCATAATAATCTTTAGTTTAGGAAAGTTTGTTGCTAATTTTTCATAAATAGGCACGAACTGGGCTTCTCTATCCATTACAAATCCACCTGTTTCTCCATGAATACACAAAGGAATATCCAAATCACTCATAGCTTCAAG
>JADGER010000192.1 GCA_016744315.1 Sulfurovaceae bacterium | reverse complement strand
TATAGCATCATATACACCAACATGGTAATCATAAAGACGGAAGTTTCTATCCATAAATGCTCCAAAATGCTCTAAAAATCCAGCAGTTAATGGATGGTAACGAGAAGATAATACAAGCTTAAGATCAGAATTTTTGAAGTATTGGTTAATGGCTTGATAGAGTTTCATTTGTTGGAAAATCTCAACAGCACTACTCAAAGGAGAGGCACTAGAAGTTAAAAACCCTATAGGTACTTCTTCATTTTCTTCTTTTTCTGTCATCGCTTTTTCTTTACGCATATTACTAGGATCCATAAAAACAAAAAATTGTGCATTAGGATTGAGTTCTGTAGCTAATTGTAGAGGAATATTATCATACGCACCACCATCTATAAAGTAACTAGAACGCAATTGATCTTTGTATTTATAGTTTAGTTTAACTTGTTCAAATGCTCCTGGAAAAGCAGATGATGCAAAGAGAACATCGGTAATTTTTTTATAATCTTTTTCTATATCTGGTATGGAGATAAAAAAATCTGTACTCGGTGGCATTTTTCTATTTTCTACTTTGAGTCGTCCATGTGATTCTTTGAGTGTAAAAGGAACAGAAAAATGTTGGTTTCTAATTTTTATACCTTGAAACTCTTCTATAATAGGTTTTGCTTTTGTTACAGAAAATCCAATAGGAACTTCACAACCTTTTTTATAAATAGGTTTAGACATATGTTCCATAAGTTGATTGGCTTTTTTATAGAGTTCTCTTCTACTAAAAAGTGTACTTTTATTGTTGGGGTCTTGACCTTCTATAGTAAGGTCTTCTATGCCAATATTTACCCAAGTTTCAAAAAATAGATTATCATCAACACTATTTTTTAAGTTTATAGATGGTTTTTGACACCAATAAACAGAAGCTAAAAGAGCATTAATAGACCCCGCAGATGCCCCTGATATTGAGCGAAGTGTAGGATTGAGTATTTGACTCGTTTCTTTCATCTCAGAGAGCATTCTAATAACAGCCCAGTTGTATCCAGATTGATACGCACCCAAACTTACACCACCACTAATGGTCATAGAGAAATCAATAGGTTTTCTTGTATCAGTTGTAAGAGGTGTTGCATAGAGAAATGTAGAAGCTAAAGAGAAAAAGATGAGTTCTTTTATCATATTCATAAAAAGTACCTTTTAGATTAAAATTTAAGAGTTTTTTAATTGAATAATTGTATCAAACTTATATAATTATTGAGGTTAAAATATCATTATTCGATTGATTCTTTATCTCTTCATAGTTCTTCCTATAAAGAGCATTACCATCATTTAATTCCATCGCTTCTTTGAAATATATTTTAGCTTTTTCATACTCTTTTTTGCTAGTATAAATGACACCTATATAATTTTTATATTTTGCAATACTCCAACAAAAAGTCTCATTTATTATTAATTTTTTAAACAAATCTAATGCTAAATCATACTCTTTAGACTCAAATAATTTTTTAGCAAAATCAAAACGAATATATTCTTGTCTATAGTCATTACTATCTAACCTTAAAACCTTTTCTAAAGACAAATAGGCTTCATCTATCTTATTTGCTTCTAAATAAGCAATTGGTAATCTTTCATCTATAGACTTATCATTTGGAAAATCTTCTTTGAGTAAAAGATATGTATCTAAAATATTTTTATTCCAATCTTGACATACCTCTTCTAGTTCATAATAGTGTTGCTTTCTACCATGACCTTTTATCGCATCTTCTTGATTATTTTTTATAGATAAAATATAGTAATTATAAGCTTTTTCATAATGAGCTATTTTCTTATATCTATGGGCTAGTTGATAACTATAATCTTTTCTATCTTTACGAAAGATTTTTTTTGCTTTTATCTCATACTCTTGTGAGGATTTTTCATCTTTTATATAGGCAGATAAAACCGTTAAATAGAGATAAGCATTTGCTTTTTCATCGTTAGTAAGCATTAGTTTCAATGATGATTTATATAGTGTTAAAGCCTCTTCAAATTTCTTATGTTCAAATAAAAATCTACCATACATATCAAAATGCCAATAGGATAAAAGACTCTTTTTTTTTAAAAGTTTCATACCTTTTTGGTAAAGTTCTTCTCTAAATTCAAACTCTTTCTCTTTCTTATATTTGCTACTATCTGCTAAATAAAAATAGGCATCATCATGACCCTCATCTATGGCTCTTTTAAGTGCTTCTGTATCTCCTAAATAATTTCCTGCTTGTAAATTTTGGCTACCATTAAGCATAAAAGGATGCTGGATTTGTTCTGTTATATTATTTAAATCTTTGATTAACTCTGCATTATCTATATGTGGAATTTTATCTAATCTATATAAACAACCCTCTTTTGTAAAGAGTAACTCACCTTTGTCATACTCTGCCCAATCCCAACCTAAACAATCTATGGCTTCATTATTTTTAATAAGTCTATACTCCTCTCTTCTACCTATGAAAGTTTTTTCTAAGTGCCAAGAATATGTGAGCTTTTTCTTTAAAATATATTTTTTATAGCCAATATTTTTATTTTCAATAGTTAAAACTTCCCATCCATCTCTTATAAGCCTATTTATATAAGCTCTATAATAATCATCTCCTTCACCATCTATAAAAGAATTTTTAAGATGAAAATGACTTGATTTAATAAACTCTTCTTTCTCAAAAAAATAGTTAAAAGGGTTATGTACCTGAAATTTATTATTATCAATAAAGTTTCCACCATAAACAGGATGCTTCAAATGGACTACCTTATCACTTAAAATAGGAGTTTTACAGATAGCAACCCAGTAGTTATTTCTTATTCCTGCAAAATAAAAAAGATGTTTCCCATCAGGAGATAGATCACAATATTTAGCTTCTATCATAGTAACACAATCACCACTACTAAAAGTATTATCTGCTCTATCCCATAAGATAGTACATGTTCTTTTGGTTGGTTTACGCCGTATAATAAGAGCTAATGAACTCTCTCTAGCAAGTAAAATATGCACTTTAGCTTTTGATTTTGTAACTCTTTTCTTTTTTGTTTTATTTGAATAGCTTACTGTTATACCAAGTTTTTTTTGTATAATATTATCTACTTTATCAGAACTTAATTTATTGTGTTTTAGTATATATTCTAAATATTCATGATTATTAGTTTTGTTAACCAAAGCCTTTATTGTATCAGATATATTATTTTCTAACACATCATATAGTAGCTTTTTACTAAGTGTAGAATTAATAACTTTTCTATGTAAAAGTTCATTTTCTATAGAATTATTATGAATAGCTAATATCTCTAATTTTTGTAATTGCTCTTTATTTAAAGGTATTGTTTCAATAAAAAATGGTAAATTTTCAAGAACAGATAAGATAAAGTCAAACTCTTTAGGCTCTAGGACTTTTTTATTTTTTAACCATCTGTGCATATATTTTATCTGTATTTTACGAGGATAATACCAACTACTAGAGGTAATACACTCTTTGTATGCTATCTCTACTTCCTCTTCACTCAATACCCCAAAATCTATCCACTCTTGTGTAATATTTAATTTTTCACAAGCATATAAAACATTATCTGTTAAATTTATAGTTGTCAAATCACTATAACTTTTACCAATTATATATTCTAACTCATTAAGTAACCAGTGATTGTCTTGATAATTATGAAGCAATAATCCATACTCTTCTATGCGTATAAATGCATAATTTTTTCCATTGTAAAATGCTTTATAGCTATAGTTATCTATACTTTTTATATCAAAATACTCTAATGATATAAGTTGTTGTTCTAAAATAATTTTTGATTTATAGTTAAATTCTAACTTATACTCTTTTAACATTATCTCTATTCCTTTATTTTATTCTTCTGTAGTATCATATAAACTTAGAACATTATAATATTCTTCATACATTATTGGAAATGTATAATCAAATAGATATTTAATATATAGTTCTCTAGGAAAGAACTTAATAATATACTTAAATCCTTTATTTTTTAAATTAAACAATAAGAGTTCTAAGAAACCTACACCTACAGCATCTCTTAAATAACAATGTTTAGCTT
>JADGER010000191.1 GCA_016744315.1 Sulfurovaceae bacterium | reverse complement strand
GGAAGCGGAATCAAAATCGGGGGGAGTCTTTCGGTCTAAGCAGAATCTAACTTCATATTATATACCCAAAGATGAACTCTAACCTCATCTTTCATCACGGACATTATATCATTTTTTTATGAATAGTTCTTAATAAATCACTTAATTTTCATATATTTCATATATCTTTGTCTTTAAAGTAGCATTTAGTTATACTATATACAATTTATATCATAAGGAGATAGGGTGCAAAATGCAAAGAAACTTCATATACTTGTAACAGGTGGAGCAGGCTACATCGGCTCGCATGTCGTAAAACAGCTTATAGAGTATACTAGTCATGACATAACAATTATTGACAATTTATCTACAGGTCATGCTTCTACAATTGAAAAGTTAAAAGAGATATTAAATCTTAAAAATAGTACAAATAGACAAAAAATTACATTTATCAAGGAAGATTTAGCTAATTTTGATGCGATAGATGCCATCCTTAATCAAAATTCTTTTGATGCTTTAATACATTTTGCTGCAAGTATTGTTGTTCCTGAGTCTGTAGAGAACCCTTTAAAGTATTATATGAATAATACGGTAAATACTACAAACCTTATACAGCTTTGTAATAAGTATAATGTAGGTAAGATAATTTTCTCTTCAACAGCAGCAGTTTATGGTGAACCAGATTTTGGAGAGTTAGATATTCTTTCTATGAAAGTTTCAGAAGCAAATGAACTCGCTCCTATTAATCCTTATGGTTGGAGTAAAAGAATGAGTGAGCAGGTAATTGTAGATACAGCTTTTGCAAATCCTGATCTTTCTTTTGTAATATTTCGTTACTTTAATGTAGCAGGAGCAGATATACAAAACCGTATTGGTCAAAGTTTTCCTAATGCCACACATCTTATTAAGGTAGCTGCACAAGTGGCATTGGGTAAGCGAGAGAAGATTGCAATCTATGGAGAAGATTTTGAAACTCCTGATGGAACTGGTATTCGTGATTATATTCATATAGATGATCTCTCTTTTGCTCATATTATGGCATTAGAGTATCTTGAAGAAAATGATAGCAATATATTTAATGTAGGTTATGGAAAAGGATATAGTGTTAAAGAGGTAATCTCTACAATGAAAAAGGTGAGTGCTGTAGACTTTAGGGTAGATATAGAACCCAAAAGAGCTGGCGATCCTGCTATACTGATTTCTGATAATCAAAAACTTCTCACTGCTTGGGAGAGTCTGAAAAATTCATCACTCAAAGAGAAACGACCTAAACTTTTTGAACATGATGCTTTGGAAGTAATTTGTAAAACAGCATTAGAGTGGGAAAAAAAATTATAACTAATGCCAAAATATAGAAACTTAGTACTTTTAACGCAAAAATATTTTTTTGCGAAAGATCCCAAAAAAGCTATAGAGTTTGCTCAAAAGTCATTGAATATAAATACTAATAATAGTTATATACATGATATATTAGCAGAATCTTATATGCTTATAGGGGATATAGAAAATGCAAAAATATCAGGTATCAATGCTTTGAAACTTAAAGAGCTACAAAATAGTAGGTACCATGTATATCCTTCTCCTTCAACTCCGATACAAGCTTTTAATAGTTTAGATAAGAGTAAAAATATTATCTCTTTTTCTCTTTTTGGAGATAATCCAAAATATTGTGAAAATGCTGTTATGAATGCAAGTTTAGCTTCTACAATTTATCCTTCTTGGTCATGTCGTTTTTATTGTGATACCCAAGTACCAAAATATATTATAGAAAGACTTCAGGCTTATAATGCACAAATTATACTCAAACCTACACTTAAAAGTAGAAGTGATATGCTGTTATGGCGTTTTTTGGTAATGGGTGATAGTACTGTGGATAGGTATTTAGTGAGAGATTGTGACGCAGTTATTAACACCAAAGAGAGTATGGCTGTAGAAGAGTGGATTGCATCTCATAAAAGATTTCATATTATGAGAGACTTTTATACGCATACAGATTTGATTTTGGCAGGTATGTTTGGTGGAACTACAGATCTCTTTCCAAATATAAAAGATATGATAGAGCAATTTAATCGTTCTAAACAACACAATCGTTCCCATCAAGACCAACTTTTTTTGAGAGAATATGTTTGGGAGACGATAAAAAATGATTGTTTAATTCATGATACTTATTTTCATTATGGTACTAACAAACAGTTTCCTCCCCATCCTATACAGCCCAAAGGGCATCATATAGGTCTAAATGAAGGTGCAATAGAGATTAGGGTCAGACTCTCAAAACCTATAGACAAAGAGCGTATAAAATGGGGTTTGTATGATACACAAGGGAATTTGATCTGCTATTACCACGCAAAAGTAGTAGATGGTAAATGGAAGAGCCATATTCCTAATGCATACTCCACAAAGATACAAAACAAAGAGTATTTTATTCGTTCTGATATATAAGATAACTCTGCGACATATTACTGCTATGGTATATTTTTGTTTTATATTTGCGACTATAATATTGTAAAAGTAATCTTTGTTGGGTGGGTTGAATAGAGGGTGTAAACCAACCATTATTACTCATAACTATCATCTCTTTTGGTGTATTGCTATAGAGTTTTTCGCTACAGGCTTCATAACAAATTGCATTACGATAGGTTTTATTATCTATAATATAATCACTCACAGTAGAACTTGCTTGATAATCTATAGCTCCATCATAAAAAATAGCATTTACAATTTTTCCTAGCCAATCAGGCAGAGGATTGTTTTCTCCAAATGGTACAAGTATTACTTTGTTGGCTATTTCTAGAGTGCCTTTATCAAATATATACGAAGAATTTCTAGGAATACCACTATCATTATATAACGCACCAATTACAATAGAGATGAGGTGTGATTTTTGGGTAAAAAAATCTATAAGTTCTTGGTCTTTATTAAGATAAATGGGAAGGACTGATTCTGGAAATATTATAAGTTTTTTCTTTTCTTTTATAGATTGCTGAAGTTTTTCTTTTACTAATGCTATTTGGCTAGAGAGTAGGGCAGGATTCCATTTGTCATTTATGGATATATAAGTAGTTACAAGAGTTGTTGTAGGGAGAGCTTTTGTGTCTATAATAGTACTTGATGGTTGATATGCAAATAAAAGTAGAACAAGATAGAGTATTTTCTTTTGATGAATAAAAAGTACCAAAGCTATAAGTACTATTGCAAAATGCCACTTTTCTATACCTATAAAACTTTGTACAAATAGCAATTCAGGTTTAAACCAATCAAAACCAAAAGGGTGTAGGTAGCTAAAAGAGAGTAATAAAATAGCTTTAATCCAAAGAGCATTTATGGGAGTTTTTTCTTGAATTTTTTGGGCAAGGAATGCAATTATCCAAAATAAAACAGCATAAAGAAGAGCTAGAGAAAAGATCCCAATAGGTATAGCCCAAGGAAATCCATAGTATCTAAAACTCATGCTAATCCACCAAAACCAAAAAATAGCAATAAAAAAACCACTAAAAAACCATACTCTCTTTTGAGCCTTTAAAAGAAGATAAAAAGCTCCAATAGCAAATATGCTATCAATAAGAGGATAGCTTAAATCAAGCCACGCTAGATATAGAAATGATGATGCCAAAAGAGCTATTAAAAAGCCTCTTATTAGTGATAAAGTGGTACTATACCCATCAATTAAATTTTTCTCCAAAAGGATCCCTATGGAAGCAGGACAAGGAAGTGCAATCGCACAATTTCTCCCACTTATTATGTTATTTGGTATTTTCTACTTTTTGATTATTCGACCGCAACAAAAGCAACAAAAAGATCATCGTGAAATGATTGAAGGACTCCAAAAAGGAGATAAAGTTATCACTTCAGGTGGTCTTATTGCAGATATTGTTAAAGTTGAAGAGGAGTCTATCAAAATCAAATTAAATGATAGTACTATTGTCAAGCTTGATAGAAACTTTGTCACTAAAAAAGTTGAATTTGGAAATGAAGACGCTTAATTATAGAGTTGTACTCTTTGCATTTGCTCTTATTTTTGGTGTTATCTTCTCTATCCCATCATTAACACAAAGTGATGAAGGGAAGAAAATTACTCTAGGTCTTGATCTTCAAGGTGGACT
>JADGER010000021.1 GCA_016744315.1 Sulfurovaceae bacterium | reverse complement strand
ATAGCAAGTAGTGCAAAACTCATACCCAAGGTATTATCACCATGAGGTCCTAGGTGCATTTGTTCTACCTGTCCATAGTCAGGATTCATCAAAAGTAGCAGAGCAAAAGGACTAATACTCACAAGAACAAGTGAAACATTTACCCAACGAGGTTTGACCTTGTAGCCTTTAATCGCCTTAAAGATTGCAATAATATAAAATACTCCTGCTAATGCCAAGAGAATATTTAATTCATAAGGATAATCATAAAAAGGCAAAGAACGACTAACTCCTGCAAGAAATGAAAGTATCATAAAAACTAAAAATATATACCAAAGTATAAAATATCGCTCCAAGTAATAGATAACCTCATCACTCATCAACCCCTCTTTATCAAAGAGTACAAAAGGGAGCATAGAGAGCATCAAAGGGACAAAACCATAAAGCATCAAAGAAATATGCAAGGCTCTTGATATATCTGGTCTCAGCAAATTGGTAGCTATGCCAACAAGTTGCAAAGCATACAGCAGTCCAAAAAAAGCACCCATAATCAAAAAAAGATAAGAAAAATGGATATAAGGAAGTATTCGTATCTTTAGCATAATTTGCCATCTTTGAGTGAAAGAACTCTATCAGTAGACTCTATACGAGAGAGGTCATGTGTGGCTAAAATAACCGTTGCATCAAGTTTACGCAAGAGATCAAAAACCATTTGAGAGTTTTTGGAATCTAAGTTTCCTGTGGGTTCATCTGCAAATATATAAGCAGGACGGTTTATCATAGCACGAGCCACAGCACCTCTTTGGCGTTGTCCTCCTGATACTTGATCTGGATATTTATTCGCCAGTTGGGCTATATCTAGTTTAGAAAGAAGCTCTTCTATCTCTGCTCGTGGTCGTTTTGTTACCATTTCTATATTTTCATAAATTGTTAAATGTGAGATAAGATAATGAAACTGAAAAACAAAACCTATCTTTTGATTACGAAAGTGATTAATATTAGGAATTTTTTTGATAAGAGTACCATCAAAAAGTAGTTCCCCTTTAGTAGGCTTAAGTAGCGTAGAGATAATAGAAAGCAGTGTGGATTTGCCACTACCACTTTCACCAGTTATCACTATAAATTTCTTATCAGGAATAATCAAACTAATATCATGCAGTATCTGTTCACCATCATACTCATGGCTTATATTTATCATTTCTATCATCTATTGTCCTCTATTTATCAAGATAATAGGGTCAACTCGTGCAGCAATCAAAGCAGGTATTAATGCCCCAATAACTGCCATCACTGTAGAACCTATAAGTAACTGTACAAAAAGTCTCATATCAATCTCACCACTAAGATAGCCTTGAAATTTCTCGTATTCTTGTAACTGATCTAGCAAAAACAGACTAATACCATACGCCATTATAAAGGCAAAAAGTGTTAATGCTATCACTTCTACAACAATATGAAATATAATAGCAGTTTGAGATATACCTACAGCTCGTTTGATACCAAACTCATAACGCCTATCATTTATCATCATACTCATCAAACTCACAATAGCCAAAAAGCCCATAAAAAAGGAGATAGAAGCAATAACTCCACTAGAAATACGAATAATCTTAAACTGATTATAATTATCTATAAATTCACTTGTAGATTTAACCTCAATAGTATCGCTTAAAGCCTGTATCTTGGCTATGACTGCATCACTATTTTTGTCTATATCTACTAGAGAGACAAGAAGAAATGATGCCTGTTTATTAAAAAGTTTTTGAGCATCTGCTATGGGAACAACTACACCACCATTTTCAAAACCTATCTCACTTTCATACACTCCTGATACATTGAATGAAGTTCCTAAAAGCTCTATAGATTTAGGCTGTTTGAGCATAGAGGCAATACTCTCACCCAACATCACTTCACCCTCGTTTGGATAGTTGCCTTTAGTAAGGGTATAGTTTGAGAGACGGTTTTGCGTCACTCCGTAGATACCAGCAATAGGCACTATATCAATAGCTCCAGCACCCACTATCACACCTTGGGCAGATTTTACTCCTTGCATAGTAGTAATAGGCTCTAATAAACTCCGATTAACATCAGAAAAAAATGTATCAGCAACACCCTTTTGCATTACAATAATATCACCATCTGTTTTGAGCATAGATGCATACATACTAATAATACCATTACCCAAAGCTGTAATCAAAAAGATCGAAGCAATAGCAGAAGTTGCAGAGATTAATATCAGTATAGTTTTATATTTATACCGCCAAAATGACTTAAACATCCTCTAACTCTTAGCGTTTTTTAAATTCAGCGGTAATAGTCAAATCAACTCTATCACGAACAGTCAACATCAATAAGGTTGGAGGCTTTACAGCAAATGATGACATATTAAAAGAACCTTTTCCTTTAAACGATACTTTGCCACCTTTGTCTACAATATCAGCTGTAATACTCAATGGTTTTTTAACACCATGAAAGTCTAAGATACCACTAATATTATATCCATTAGACCCTTTTTTGACCTCTTTAAATGTATAAGTTGCAAGTGGATATTTATTGCTCTCTATAGCTTCTATCATATTTTCATCTCTATCTGCATTATCACTTTTGAGTAGTCTAATAGAAACATCTACAGTACCTTTGATAGATTCAATACCTTTTTTCATACTCAAACGAGAAGTGAGACTAGTAGTCACGGGGTCTATAGTAGAGTCACCAAAGACCTCTGTATGTGCTTTGACACTGGCATTTGTAATAACTAAGCTACTTGCCATTAATGAAGATGCGGCAAGAAGGCTAAAGAGTAAAGATTTTTTCATAATAATTCCTTTTTGTATAAAATCGTAATTGTGTTTAACCCTAAAAAAGGGAAGTTCTTTGAATATTTTCAAGATGCTACTAACTCCTCCTTGAGAATAAGGTTGTATAAGTAGAAAAGAGATTTTCGGCTGTTTGATAAAGAGGAATATTGTTCATCTTAGCAAGTTCAATAATAGCCAAAAGTACCAAAACTATCCAAGCCACTGCAAAGTTCCCTCCCAAAGCAACAAGCAGTCCCAAACCAGATGCACCCCATAAGCTCAATGCCATCACTGCCAAAAAAGCATACGGTAAACGCGTTAATTCTTTAAGGATTATCACATTATAATAAGAGATAACAAAAGGATACACGATACTTAGACCCCACTGCCACCCAAGAGAATAAAGAGAATAGCTAAGAACAAAAAGTGCCAAAAGAAGACTATTATTATGTCTCCAAGACATCCCTTTATAGGCAACTACTAACCCTATAATATGAAAAATAATAATATTCCAAATAAATGCTCCATCTCCCCATAAGTGCATTACGCTATCTCTGGAAAGTGTCTCAAAAAGTCCAGCATCAAGCAGTAACCACAAAAATATACTTCCAACACTATATATAGTAGGATTGAGTGTACTCTTTTTGAGATTTTGCATCTGAGCAAAGAGTGAAGCAATAAATGCAACTAATGATAAAAAGAGTGCTATTTGTGTCCTATCTTGTGCGAGAACATCAAAATAATAAGTCCCATAGGCATACGAAAGAGCTAATGCAATAGTAGCAATCGAAAATTTATCAATCCGTGCAATCAACATAGGCGCAGTTAAACCACTAATAAGCCCTAATAAAAATAGCTCTATAGCATTAGCCGTAGCATAATGAAATGAGAGAAGTAACTGCGTCAAGAGTAAAAGAGGAATAAGCCACTCTCTCTCTTTGTGTACAAATATAGATGCAATAATACCTAACACACCACCCACAGGTACCATCCATATCTGCGACATATCAGAATGATGATATTCTACAATTCCTGTTTGTAAAATAAGTAAATAAAAAGTAAATTCTGTAGCAAAAAGCCATAAAAAAGCAATATCTGATAGTTTTATATTATAAATAGCTTTCATTTAAGTCTCCTCTTGATTAAGATAATGAAGTATATTATAGATAGATGAAGATTCAATGAAGAGAGATTCAAGGTAAAAAAATTTATAATATACCCCAAAGGTTTGACTTATGAATATATTAATTGTAGAAGATGAAAAAGCTGTCGCAGATCAGCTCCAGCAGTTATTACAACAAGAGAAATACCGTTGTGATATATCATATAATTATCGTGATGCTATAGCATTGATTGATGAAAAACGCTATGATTTAATCTTACTTGATTGGAATCTTCCTGATGGAGATGGTTTGTCTCTCCTTTCATTGATGCGTGAAGAAGAGATTAATACTCCTGTGATGATGCTCTCAGCCAACACTCAAATAGATGACCGTGTCAAAGTACTTGATGCAGGAGGTGATGACTATCTCTGCAAACCCTACTCTAATATAGAACTTTTTGCTCGTATCAGAGCCTTACTCCGTCGTGAAACCCCACAAAAAAACACTCTATTATCTATAAAGACCCTCACCCTAGACACAAGTAGCCGTGAAGTCACCGTGGATGGTTTAACTATCAAACTCAGCTTATCAGAATTTGACCTCCTAGAAATACTCCTCCAAAACAAAAACATAGTGCTTACAAGATACCAACTCAACGAACACCTATGCCGAGACTACAACAGCCTCAAACAAAGTAATCTAGTAGATGTACATATAAAAAACCTTAGAAAAAAGATAGCTTTGGATGATTTTATTACTACTGTGAGAGGGGTGGGGTATAGTATTAAGGGGTAATGTTTAATTTACAGATAGCTACTTCCTTCTTAAAACTACAATAGCCTTTGTTCCACACCCTTCACCTTCACTCTCTAATATTATATCTCCATCAAAAAGTTTTGAGAGTTTTTTACTAATGGCTAAACCTAGACCGCTTCCTTTTTGTTGGTTTGTATCTTGGTTTTTGATTTGACTAAATTCATCAAAAAGCTTAGAGAGATTTTGTGGAGAGATGCCTATACCACTATCTTGTATCTTGATAGCAAGACCTTGTGCATGGAGTTCTAATAGTAAATCTATTGAACCTTGATGGGTAAATTTAATAGCATTAGATAAAAGATTTATGATTATTTGTTTTAATAATCTAATATCTACTTGCACGATAATAGGCTTAGGTATTTTATTTTCAAAGCGTATGGCTATATTTTTTTGTTCCGCTAAAACTTCTAGCATAGAGATAATCTCTTCAATTATTTTTTCTACCTCATCACTAGATATTTTTATAATAGTTGCTGAGATTTTGCCTGCTTCTATTTGTGCTAGATCCAAAATATCGTTTATCATTCCTAGTAAGTGATCTGCTGATGACTCTACTGTGGCTATTTTTTCTTGCTGTTGCTCTGTCAGATTTTCATAAGAGATAAGATATTGTGTGGAACTAAGTATTGTATGCAAAGGGGTTCGTAGCTCATGGGACATATGTGAGATAAAATTAGATTTAGCACGAGAAATCTCTTGTGTTTGTTCTATAAGGCGGATTTGATCGAGTTGAAGCATTATCATTGTAGCAATTGAACGATAGAACTTATATTCATAAGAATCATTTAGCTCTTGGGTATATTCTAAATGTATTACACCATAGAAATCACAACTCTGCTTCTTAAAATTTTTGATATAAAGCATCAAATAATTAAGTCTCTTCTCACTCTGTTTATAAGTTGGATATTCCCTTGAAAAAGAGAATTTTTGATGGGGCATTAGCTCTTTAAGCTCATCTAATGCAATTGTTATACATGCCTCTTCACTCTGTGTTTCTATCAATTGGTTAAAGATATTAATCAGTTGGATAAAACGAAGTAAACGAAGTTTATTCTCTTTCTCCAAGACTTCAAACGCGTTATTGGTCTCTCGTATCATAGCATTGAAATCATCTGCTAGCGTACTAATCTCTCCTTGGGATTTGACACTTACTTGTGTTGTGTAATCTTGTGTAGAGATAATTGATTGTGTTGCTTGGGAGAGTTTGGAGATAGGGTACAATATACGCTTACTAATCCACCAAGAGATAAGAGCTATTATTACAAAGCCTAGTCCAAAAAGTCCCCAAACAAAAAAGATAAATGAATCCAAAAAAGCCAATGCTACAGATTTTTCAATCATATAAACTAATGACCACGCATCCAAAATTCCCTTAAATGGCTCATATAAGACCAGATAACTATCATCTATGCTCTGACCACGAATAGGAGTAATATCCAACACTATATCCTTATACTTCTCTCCTATTTCAATTTGAGAATTTCTATGATAAATAATTGAATGGATTCCCTCTTTGTGCTGTGTAAAAGATTTTAGGTTCAACAAAGAGTAATTAAGTAATAAATACCCTAATTGTTCCGAACTCTCTAATGAAGAGTAAATAGGAGTAAAGAGTACAACACTATTTCTTGTAAAAAAATAACTCTTTTTGTGAGTAAGTGCCTCTTGGAAAGAGGTATTATATTTAAAATTATACTTTTGATGGTGGGAAAATGAGATAACTTGCTCACTCATATCTAGGGTAAAAAGATCTAAATTCATTGCCAAATCTTGCTCTTTTTGTATCAAAAGTTGAGCAATTCTTTTATCTACATCTTTTACTATCATATCATTCATAATATCCAAAGAAGCCAAAAATCGCATCTCTTTTTGCAAAGATACAAACTGCTCTTCAACACTTTTTTTGACTTGACTCATCTGGGCATAATGTGTTTTGAGTACATCATCTATAATCTTCTCTTCTCCTAAATTATGCGTATATATTAATATCAAAAAATACGGTAAAAAGCCTATACTAAAGAGTGCTATACGAAGTTTTACCTTAAGTGTTTTAGGCAAAAGAGTTTGTAATTTAAAAACTTGCATTATTTTCTACTTTTGTAGAGTACTCGCACATCTTTATCTACAAAAGAACTGGGAATATATCCTATAGCTCCTTTAACCTTTTTGACAAAGAGTAATACACTTGTGGGTGATTTGAGTCTATAAGGTGGTCTCTGCCCTTTGTAGTGCTGTCGCATCCAATAATTTTCCAACTCCTTTGCAGACATACCCAAAATATCTTTTTCAAAACTCTGACGCAAGTTACTAGAAGGCGGTAAGTTAAGAACTGTTAGCTTGGTCTCACCCCAAAAGCGTCTTTTTTTAAGATATATACTTTTGATTACATCTTTACTTAGAGATTTAATAGAATTATCTTTATTTGTGATAAGTACAAATTTCTCTGCTGATAAAGTCAAAATTAGTAGCATTATTAAGAAATAAACTCGTATCATCCCAAGCCCTAAAAGAGTACTGATATGGATAAAAGTAGCTTATTCTCTTGTCTGTACGAGTGCCACTGATATTCACTTTTTAAAGCAATAGGATAGAGAGGACGATAAGTATATCCTAGCACTATAAAACTATCACTTCTATCCTCGATTTTATTATGATAACTTTCTACTCGTACAATAGCTTCATGCTCTTGCTTGAAATATTTGGTATATTGCAGATATGCTATATAGGGAATAGTGCTTTCATCTTCGTTCAACTGAGTACCTATCTCTCCTTGGAGTTTGAAAGAGCTATTTTGATACTTAAATGCACCTAAAAAATAGTAATAGTCTTCATCAATAATAGTACGGAAGTATCCAGCACTAAACTGATAACTTATCGCATCATTTTGAAGTGTTAGACCTGCTCCATAATGACGATTTATATCAAAATTATTATAAATATCCTCATTAATAAGGGTTTCAATATCTTTGTTCTCTTGAGCTATAAAATGTACGGTACTACTCATCTCTTTTTCTAGCGTATATCTAAGGTCGATTCCACTAGAAAATGCAGGAAAAAGAGATTTTGAAATAATAGGATTTGAACTTGTATCTCTTAGAACATTAATAGGAATTAAATTCCAAAATCCTATAGGGGAGTTATATTTCCCTATTCGCAACATATAGCGATCATTAAACTCATAATCTATATAAAGTCGTTCTATATGAAAATGATCTTTAACATCTGATTCACTCTCCTCATCACCTAAAACCTCTTCATATATATCTTCTGCTTCTAACTCTATTAAATATGAAAAATTATTATAATCACCATACGCCATAACTGCTATATCATCAAGAGTAAGCAAACGATTTTTACCATAGCTATGCTCATATTCAATAGATGTATACCCTCCAATATAAAGAGGGAAAGATCCTACCTGAACCCCTTTCCCTAACTGATATTCATTCGCGTTAGAAAGGCTTAAAAAAGAGAATAAGCACGCTATGTATATGTATTTCATCTGTAGGAACTCTCCTTTTTTATAAAAAAACAATATAGTATGGTATCGGAATATACTTATTTTGAGAAGCTCTATTCACAAAAACTAATATCAAGAAAAAAAGAGTAAAATTTGCAAAAAATCAAGGATACTATTATTATGGAATTTCAAATAGATAATTGTGACAATAAAGCAAGAGCTTGTACTATCAAGACAAAACACTCCAGCATACAAACACCTGTTTTTATGCCTGTGGGTACAGTAGGAGCGGTGAAAGCTCTTGATGCTACTGACTTAGAAACCTTCTTAGATCCAGAGATTATTTTGGGGAATACTTATCATCTTTATTTACGACCTACAGATACAGTAATTGCTAAAATGGGAAAACTTCATGGCTTTACGAAGTTTCCAAAGAGTTTTTTGACAGATAGTGGTGGATTTCAAGCATTTTCATTGAGTGACAATGTAAAGATAGATGAAAATGGTATTACTTTTAGAAGTCATATTGATGGTTCAAAACACTATTTTACACCCAAAAAAGTTATTGATATACAAAATAATTTAGGATCTGATATTATGATGATACTTGATGATTTGGTGGCTCTTCCAGCTACACAAGAACGCATCAAAGCATCTATAGAACGCACAACAAGATGGGCAGAAGAGTCTATAGAGTATCATCGCCAAAACCAATTAGAAGGCAAAAGCCTAGACCAAAATATTTTTGCTATTATCCAAGGTGGTACAGATAAAGCATTTCGTGAAAAGTCAGCCAAAGAGCTTTGTGCTATGGATTATGATGGTTTTGCTATTGGTGGACTCAGTGTGGGAGAGGCAAATCAAGATATGTATGATACTGTAGAATGGACAACACAATTTATACCAGAAGAGAAGCCTCGCTACCTTATGGGCGTAGGGACTCCTGAGGATTTAGTAGAAAATGTTTCTCGTGGTGTAGATATGTTTGATTGTGTTATGCCTACACGAAATGCACGAAATGGAACACTCTTTACATCATTTGGTAAAGTTTCTATCAAAGGTGCAAAGTTCAAGGAAGATCCTTTACCAATTGATCCTGAATGTGGATGTATGGTTTGTAAAACCTACTCTAGAGCCTATTTATGTCACCTTATTAGAGCCAAAGAGATAACCTATTTTAGACTTGCTACAATTCATAATCTCTATTATTACCTTGATCTTATGAAACAGATGAGAGAAGCTATACTAGAAAATAGATTTGAAGCGTTTAAAATAGACTTTTATAAAAAGAGACAATAAAAAGACATTTTAACTTTACTAGCTAGCAATACTATAAAAAATGTATAGATTTGATACATATCAAAAAAATTTATGTTTGTACATGGTACAATAACAGTTACTATTAACTATAAAAAATTTGGGTTAAATATGATAAATAAAAAACGATCACCATTTTGTATTATTGTAGTCACCCTTTTGATTACTTCTATATTCTTTATATTATTTTTAAATTACAATGATATTCCTCTTGTAAAACGAAGTAATGCTATTTATATCTCTTCTTCAGAGAAAGAAAAAGTAATAGAAGCGTTACAAAAAGGTGGTGTTGCGTTTCATTGGGCTGATTATTTAGTACTCGAAGTTATAGACCTACCAAAAGAGGGATGGTATCGTATAAAAGAAGATTCAAAAGGAAGGTTTTACTTTTTTCATACTCTTGCTCAACAAAAAGCAAGCACTATGGGCATAGTTATTTTTGCTGGAGAAACAGTAGAAGAGATTTTTGATCGTTTGAATAAAGATATGTCTTTAGACAAAGAAAAATTAGCAGGATTTTATGAGAAATACTCTCGTTTTTTAGAGGGTGAAATTTTGGCAGATCGCTATATTATGGCAAAAAATGCTGATGAGGAAGTAACAATACGATACCTTCTTGATCAATCTAGTATAGAACTTGATTTTTTTGCCAAAGAGAGATTTGGTTCTGAATATAGTAAACTACAACTGCATCAAGCACTTATTATCGCATCTATCATACATAAAGAGAGTAATAATCTAGCAGAGATGGCTTCTATAGCTTCTGTTATAAATAATAGACTCAAAAAGGGTATGAGACTTCAGATGGATGGAACACTCTGCTATGGTAAATATTCTCATACCGTAGTAACTCCTGAACGAATTAAAAATGATACTAGCTACTTTAATACCTATAAGCACAAAGGCCTCCCACCATATCCTATATGCACAGTTACCATGGATGCCCTAGAAGCTGCAACTTTTCCAAAAGAGAGTAATTATCTTTACTTTATGTTAGATAGAGATGGAACGCATAATTTTGCAAGTGATTATGATGAGCATCGCAAGAATATTAAAGATTTTAGAAATAATGTATCTATTAAAAGAGATAAAAAAAGAAAAATAGAAGATAAAAAAAGAATCAAAGAAGAGAAAAAAGTAGTAAAAATAGATATAGAAAAAGAAGATAAAAAGAAGAAAGTAGTAAAAGAAAACAGTAAAGAGTCTAATGAAAATGATAATAATATAAGCAAAGAGATAAAGATCAAAAAAGAGTCAAAAGAACAAAACAGTACACAAAAACCTATAGATGAAAAGTTAGCTATAGAGATACTAGAAGAGAATAGAACAAATTTTATAAAAAATATAGATAAAAATGACTCTTATCTATCAGTTTTTTAATTATATCGTGTATATAGTTGGCTAAGTTAGTATAACTTATAACTTTAATAATAATTTTTTAGGTAAAAATAAACATGAGTTAGATAGAATCTGAGTGTATTAAATTTTTATATTGAAGGAAACATATGACTAAATTTACTAAACTAGCAGTAGCTGCTCTATTCGCATTTGCTGTTGTAAGTACTACTGCATCTGCTGATACTGCTAAGGGACAAAAACTTTACTCTAAAAAACTTAAAGCTGCTTGTGGCTTTACTGGTGCAAAATTTGCTGCAAAGCATACTCAAGATGAGTGGGCAGCATTAAAAGAGAGTGGAAAAATTGGTGAAGAGATTCAAACACTTTGTCCTTCTGCAAAATTTAAAGATAAATGGGCAGATGATATTTTTGACTTTGCTAACGAATATGCTTCTGATTCAGGAAATGTTCCTAGCTGTTAAGTAGTACTTCTTTTGAGATCCCTTTTGGGGTTTCAAAACCTTTTTTTCTCTTCATTTTTTAACTTTACTTCTTAATTTCAAAATAACTTTCCATAGCAATAATTATCTTACTCTAAAACTAAAATAAAATATCTTAAATATTAGCTAAATAGAGCTATCCTTAAGTACTTTTTAACTAAAATAATAGGTAAATAATAAATTAAATAAAGGTCTCACCCTCTCTTATGATTAAACGAAATAAAAAAACTATTCTAATAGGACTTTTATCAACTGTTGTTGCCTCATTAATCATCTCAACATCTGCACAGGCAGAAAATGAGACTGATGATAGCTCCCAAAAAAGTAAACTAGAATCGTATATAAAATTTACTAAAGTATTAAATCTTATAGATGATCAGTATGTTGATGAACTCAATACAAGTGATTTAGTAGACAAAGCACTTAAAGGGCTTTTAACTAATCTTGATGCACACTCCTCTTTTATGGATAAAAAAAGTTTTACAGAACTTAATGTCCAAACAAATGGAGAGTTTGGTGGCCTAGGTATTAGTATAGGTATGAAAAATGGTGTACTCACTATTATTGCACCTCTTGATGGAACTCCAGCTGACAAAGCAGGTGTTAAGTCTAGTGATATTATTTTGAAAATTGATGATAAATCAACTCTTGGTATGACAATAGATGAAGCTGTAGGCTATATGCGTGGGAAACCGCAAACAGATATAGTACTCACTATTGTAAGAGAAAAAGAACCAAAACCTTTAAAGATAAAGATTACAAGAGATATTATTAAAATACAATCTGTATATGCTAAAAAAATTGGTGATGATATATTATATCTTCATGTAAGTTCTTTTGATCAAAAAGTAGTCAAAGATGTACAAGATGCTATGCAAAAAGAGAATAATAGAAGTGGTATTGTATTAGATTTACGAAATAACCCAGGTGGTCTACTCGATCAAGCTGTTGGGCTTGTAGATTTATTTGTAGATAATGGGGTTATTGTTAGCCAAAAAGGGCGTAACAAAGAAGAGAACATAGAGTTTGAAGCAGATAAAGAAAATAGTAATACTGCAACACCTATAGTTGTACTTGTTAATGCAGGAAGTGCTAGTGCTAGTGAAATTGTAAGTGGTGCATTACAAGATAAAAGAAGAGCTATTGTTGTGGGTGAAAAAACCTTTGGAAAAGGAAGTGTTCAAGTTGTGATGCCTGTAGGTGAAGGGGAAGCTCTTCGTTTGACTGTAGCACGATATTACTTACCAAGTGGGCGTACGATTCAAGCCGTGGGCGTAACACCTGATATTATTGTTCACCCTGGGAAAGTCACAAGAGATAATAATAGTAGTTTTGTTATCAAAGAACGAGATCTCAAAAAACATTTAGAAGGTGAATTAGAGAAGATTGAAGGTAAAAAGATTGAGGAAAAGAAAGAAGAACTTTTGAATAAAACTATTATAACAAAAGAGCAGATTTATGATGATGCACAACTTAAAAGTGCTATTGATATGCTTCGAGTCTTAATGATTACAGCCAGAAACCAACAGGAGAAATAGAAAAAATGGATAAAACAACACTAGTATATGAGGGAAAAGCCAAGAAAATCTGGGCTACAGAAGATCAAGAATTATATATTTCTGAATTCAAAGATGACTTAACTGCTTTTAATGGTGGTAAAAAATCAAGTGAAAAGGGTAAAGGTGCGTTGAATAATAAAATTTCAACTGAACTATTTAAATTTTTAAATACCAAGGGTATCCCTACACATTTTATTGCTATGCTTGATGATAATAATATGCTTCACAAAAGAGCTGATGTAATTTTGATAGAAGTTATAGTCCGTAATATTGCTACAGGAAGTTTAAGTAGAAATCTTGGTATTGAAGATGGTAAGATTTTACCTTTTACACTTGTGGAATTTGATTACAAAGATGATGCCTTAGGAGACCCTAAACTCAATGATCAACACTGTATGATTTTAGAGCTTGTAAAAGATGAGAGTGAATTAGAATATATTCGCTATATGGCTCGCAAAATAAATACTCTTCTCAAAGAGTTTTATGCCTCTAGAAATCTTACCATTGTAGATTTTAAATTAGAATTTGGACGAGATTGTGATAACAATATTATCCTCATTGATGAATTAAGTCCTGATAATTTTAGATTATGGGATAGTAATAGTGGTGAAAAAATGGATAAAGACCGTTTTCGAGAAGGTTTAGGTGGACTTAAAGTTGCTTATGAAGAAGTACTTAATAGAATTTTAGGAGAAAAGTAAATGAAAGCAGTTGTTAATGTCTATCTCAAAAATGGTGTTCTTGACCCTCAAGGAAAAGCTACACATCATGCATTAGAATCAATGAGTTTTACTGGAGTTAATGATGTTCGTATTGGAAAACAGATAATTCTTCAACTTCAATCAGAAGATAAAGAGCAAGCCCTTATTGAGGTCAAAGAGATGTGTGAAGCACTCCTAGCAAACACTGTTATAGAAGACTATGATATTGAGATTAAATAATGAAAATAGCAGTTTTAAGATTTCCTGGTACTAATTGTGAGTTTGATGCACAGTATGCGTTTGAAAAATTAGGCTATACAACTCAATTAATTTGGCATAAAGAAGAGATAATTCCTAAAGATACAGACTTGGTTGTTATTCCAGGAGGATTTAGTTATGGTGATTATCTTCGTTCTGGATCTATTGCACAGTTTTCTCCTGTAATGAAAGCTGTTGTTAGCTATGCAAATAGAGGTGGTAAGGTTTTGGGTATTTGTAATGGATTCCAAATTCTTACAGAAATAGGATTACTCCCTGGTGCATTAAAACGCAATAATAATCTTCATTTCATCTCAAAGATTCAGAAAATAAAAGTAATTAATAGCAATAATACATTTCTCTCAAAATGTCATAAAAATGAAATACTCAATATACCAATTGCTCATGCTGATGGAAACTATTATATTGATGATCAAGGACTTAAAGAACTTGAAGCCAATAAGCAAATACTCCTTCGATATTGTGATGAATCGGGTAATCGTGTAGTTGTTAATGGTTCTGTTACTTCAATTGCGGGTATATGTAATAAAGAAAAAAATGTTTTTGGTCTTATGCCTCACCCTGAAAGAGCTTTAGAAGCACTTCTAGGCTCTAGTGATGGTGTCAAAATGCTTCAAGGCTTTGAGCAGTAATGCCAAGAGCCTTAAGGTACTATATTCTAATTTTTTTTATACTGATGGGTTCTTCTTCTCTGCATGGAAAAATCGAATACAAATATAGTTATCTCCCAAAAAAAGTCTATGAAAATCAAATTTTTCCTATTACAATTTTGGAGATTGGCTCACAATCTAGTACAAATCCAAAATTTACTTTTGACAAACAAAATACTATAGAGCCTATCTCTGTAAAGCCTCTAATAGTAAAAAATGGAAATGATACATTTTATACTTTTTATTTTAAATCTATGAATAGTAATATTAGCATTCCTTCTTTAAGTATCAAGAATACTGAGGGAACTACTTCTCTTGAAGCGTATCTTATACCAATTGCAAAATTGAAACTAAGAGAAGACTTTTGTGGTGTTTTGGCAGCTGACATGAAGATCAAGACATCTCAAGCGTCTACTTATGATGAGTCAAATAATCTTATTACTCTTTTGGTAGATGCGTATGAAGCGAATATAGAAAATATGCATCTTCGAAATGTTATAGAAAGTGGTATAGAACAGATAAATCGAGTCAATGCAAAAGTAGTTGCGGAGTTTTATATTGTGGTTCCTTCATCCCAAAAAACATTAAAATTTACATATTTTAATACTATTAAACAGCAATATATATTTTTGGAGACAGCTATTGATATAAAAGACGCAACAGTATCAACACAATCACAATTAAATCCAAAAGATGATAGTTTTGAGAAGCTAAAGAAGTACTTGTTTATCTCTTTTGCTCTCTTTTTTCTCTTACTTTTTTTATGGAAAAAAGATATTTTTTATTTAATGCTTATGATTGTGTCACTTGTAATACTTTTTATTTTTTATATGCCAAGAGAAAAAATTTGTATAGACCAAGGGAGTTCACTCTATATACTCCCTACAAACACGAGTCGTATCTGTACAATTACAGATCAAGAACTCACAACAGATTTGCTTGGAAAACGAGCAAATTTTAACAAAGTAGAATACTCTAACCAAATAATAGGATGGATTAAAGATGAAAATATTTGCAAAAATTAGATTTTATTGGGGAGCTTTTACGATTTCTTTTATTGTAGCTGTAATTATGATTCCCTTAATTACACTATTTCCCAAAAATAAGGGAACTATTATGCATAAACTTAACCGCTTCATTATTTTTTTGATGGGTGGGAAAGTAGAACAAGTAGGTGAAGCTGATAAAGATGCTAACTTGATTGTTATGAATCATCAAGGTATTATTGATATTGTAGGAATAGAAGCATTGCAAAATAATCATTTGCGTTGGGTTGCTAAAAAAGAGCTATTTGACGCACTATGGTTTGGGAATCTTCTAAAGAAAGGTGATATGATTTCTATAGATAGAGATAGCAAAGCAGGTCTTCTTAAACTTATTAAAGATGTCAAAGAATCTGTAAAAGTCAAAGGAAGAACTGTAGCTATCTTTCCTGAAGGCACGCGTGCAAAAGATCAAAAACTCCTACCTTTTAAGGCAGGGACAAAATTTATAGCCAAAAAGCTTGCTCTAAGAGTGCAACCTATTGTTATTACAGGTAGTAAATTATTGCTCAATGAACATAATAAAACAGGACATAATGCTACAGTAAAATATATATATCTTGATGCTTTTAATGTTGCTGAAGCTTCTCCTGATTGGTTTGAAGAGTTAAATGCAAAAATGCAAAAGAGTATTGATGACGAACTATCTAACTATAATCGCAGTCGCTAGTGGCGGAGCTTTGGGAGCTCTTTCTCGTATGTTTTTAAATGGTTTGATAAACCGTAATATACCGCATCTTTTTCCATTTGGTACACTAGGAGTAAATTTACTTGGTAGTTTACTTATAGGTATTGTGTTTGCATTATTGCATCTTAATACCACACTCTCACCCCATATAAAAAGTTTTGTTGTTACAGGATTTTTGGGTGCGTTAACAACATATTCAACTTTTGCTATTGAGAGCTTTTTCTTGATAGAAGCAGGAGAATATTTACATGCTTTTTCAAATATGGCTCTAAGTCTATTTGGAACAATTTTAATGGTAAGTATAGGGTATCTTAGTATCTTACACTTAGCAAAATAAAGGAAATTATATAATGTCTACACTAATAAATGAACTAGAAAAACAGATAAGAAAACTTATCAAACCTCTCAAAATGGAAGAAGAACTTATAGAAGTACTCAGAAAAAGATTAACAAAGAAAGAGTATAAGTTATTAAACTCTATAGTTTTACAAAAGAGTGAATCAGAAACTATAACACTGTTGAATCTTGATAAAGGTAGTTATGATAAATTATCTATAAAACTAACAAAAAAACTCAATCAAGAAAAACTAAAACAAGAGCTAATGGTATAAATATACCTTTAGCTAATAACCTCAGAAGTAGCTTGTTCAACAATGCTATCCATATCTATCTCTACTTCAGGTGTAGGTAATGGAGGCACTTTGACATTTTTCTTTGGTGCTTTGACAATCTTTTTCCTAATTTTCTTAGGTGCAAGAGTTACATTTTTATCAACACTCTTATTTATATCTACTACTTGTAGATTTGGTTTAGGCTGATCTTTACCACAGCCAATAAGTAGCAAAAGGGCTGATAAGCCTATTATTATTGATTTCATATTATAATACCTCTAATGATTTTGGTTATAATATCTTAAATCTACTTAATAATACGCTTAGTATTTTATACTAAATTTTCAATAGTCTCTTCAATGTTTGTATATTTAAACTTAAATCCCTCTTCTAATAAATGCTTAGGAATTACACTTTGTCCATCTGTTAGTACTTTTGCACCCTCACTTAATATAATATTTAATACAAATTGAGGAATAGGCAAAATAGTTGGTCGATGTAAACTTTTGCCAAGAGCTTTTGTAAGTCCATAATTTGTAGTAGGTGTTGGGGCTGTAAGATTAAATATTCCACTTAAACTTTCATCCTCTATTACAAATTTATATGCTTTAAGTAAATCTTCTATATGGATAAAAGAAAAAGCTTGTGAGCCATCTCCTATAGTCCCACCAATACCCAATCTAAAAGGAGTTATCATTTTTGCCAATGCTCCCCCCTGCCCCATAACAATACCAAATCTAAAAATAGCTGTTCGTATCTCTAAGCTGTTTGCTTTGAGTGCTTCTTTTTCCCAGTCTTTACATAAATTTGCCAAAAAATCATCTGCTAGTTCTAATGTCTCTTCATCATAATTTTTATCATTTTTATAAATTCCTACAGCACTTGTAGAGAGAAAAGTCTTAGGCTTTATCTTGCACTCTTTCATAGCGTCTACTAATGCCTTAGTGGTATCTATACGACTAGTATACAAAATATGCTTATACTCATCACTCCATCTATTAATAATATTAGCACCTGCTAAATTTATCACAACAGAAGAACCATCTAATAAAGAAACTAGCTTCTTTTTATCTTGTAAGTCCGTTCTTTTTACCCCAATAACTTCATAGCCACTCTCTTCAAACTCTTTTTTTAGCATTGAACCAACAAATCCACTCACCCCTGTAATAACAATTTTTTTCATAATACTCTGCCTCCTCTAAGGTTTACTCTTATCATAACATATAATTAGACTCTTTTAAATTTACTTATAGCCTCTGCTCGTGAGTGTTTAATATTAACTATCGCTTCAGCATTCTCTTTATGTAATAATTTTGGCTCAACATCTGCAAGTTCTGTAAGTACAGATTTAATAAATATCCCTTCCTTATCAAACTTGGCACTTTGGGTATACGGATTAAATATTCTAAAATAAGGCACACTATCTGCTCCTGTACTCGCTCCCCATTGCCAAGAGCCAACATTGGAACTTGTTTCATAATCTAGGAGTTTAAGGGCAAAATACTGCGCACCCCACTGCCATGGCAAAAAGAGATTTTTAGTCAAAAAAGATGCAACTACCATGCGTAAACGATTATGCATTTCTCCTGTAGCATTAAGGTGTTGCATCCCTGCATCTATAATAGGCACACCCGTATTCCCTTCACACCACGCTCTAAAGGCTTCTTGATTTTGATTCCAAAGTATATTTTTCTTATTAAAGTTTTCAAATTGACTATAAGGAAAATGATACAAAATAGAGTTATAAAATTCTCTCCAAAAAAGCTCTCGTATAAAAAACTCACTATTTTTATAAGATTTGACTTGATTAAAAATCTGTTTAGGAGAAATAAGCCCAAAGCGTAAATGGGTAGAGAGTTTGGAAGTACCATCAAGAGCAAAATAGTCTCGTGACTCTTGATATTTCTCTAATTTAGGTAAAAACTCAGCTATAAGACTATCTACACTTTCAGAGAGGAAATCAGAAAGCTTTTGTTGTTCAAATCCTATATCTTCAAGTGTAGGGACAAAGCTATAATCATAAGGAGAGAGCTTTATAGTATCAGAAATTTTATACTCCTCTATACTATCACTTTGCCATAGAGGTTTGAGATTTTTATAAAATGCTGTAAAGACTTTATAAGCTGTGCCATCAGATTTAAGAGCTTCTTGGGGATGAATAAGAAAACTATCATAAAATCTTCGTATAGGGAAAAACTCTTCTACCTCTTTATCTCTTTTTATAGCATAAGCATCAAAATCACAACTACACAGTACCTCATCAAATTCTCCTACAAATGAACCCAATACCTCTACAGGATCACCATAAAACAGAGCCAAATCAAGCCCTAAGCCTTGCAGTTGTTTTTTGAGTGATAGTACGCTTTGATAAATAAACGAAACTCTCTTATCATTACGAGGCAATAAGTCAAGTATATTTTTATCAAAGATAAAGAGTGGTAAAACATCTTCTCTCGCATAATGAAGTAAAGCACTATCACTTATTCGTAAATCGCGTCGAAACCATAATATTTGTCTCATAGCCTAGAGAAGAAAGTCATCCAAATTTGTTTTTCCATAACTTATATCTACATTGCTATCTTTAATCTTTTTGGCTATAAGTCCCATAAGTGTTTTAACGCCTTTACTCTTCTGTGGGTCTGTAAGTGGAAACAGTCTTACCGTAACAGCTTCACTTTTGCTAGAGAGTTGAATAAAAAATGTCTGAACTTTGCCACCCTCTACAGCTACACTTTCTAAAAGTGCAGAAGTTCCCTTAGCATTGATATATTTATCTGTTATTTTAAGTATTCCACCCTCTATTTTAAATATATCTTGTTCAATAGCATCATAACAACTCTTTACGCTCTTTGCTTTTTCTAATACAATATGTGGCATTTTTTAGTCCTAGTTTTAATTTATAGTAGTATATAAGAAAAATAAAAACTTTTGTAGGAAATTTGTGTTAGTTCATCTCCTAAAACAAGTATTTTATCTTTAGTGTAGCACCTAGTGATGGATCAATGCTATAGCTATCTATCTCTTTTGCATCACGATTATAGGTATTAAAATCTCGTTTAAAGGCATAGAGTAAATCAGCACTTAATTGAAAATTATTATTGACCTCGTAACGAAAACCAATATTACTCTGAAAATCTTTGGCTTCAATGTACCCCTGTTCTTCTATACCACTATCATCTGCAAGGCGTATAACTGCTTGAGAATATATCATACCAGCGTTGAATAAGAGATTTGGAGTAAGATGATAGCCTACATAAGCTCTAGGAAATCCTAAAACCATTTGCAAGCCATCTCGCTCACGCACACGATAAGAATACCCTATAACAGGAAGTAAAAGTGTTTTAATAGAATGGTAATTAGCAAATGCCCCTAGCTGTATAGAGTGTTTATCATCCAATTTATACGAAAAAAAGCTAGAAATACC
>JADGER010000190.1 GCA_016744315.1 Sulfurovaceae bacterium | reverse complement strand
TTTGAATATTTGTAGTAAATCTTCGATTTTCTCTCTCTTTTGTTTTCTTGTATTTTACTATTTTTTTATTAGAATGATATTAGTAGTGGAATGGGCTAACAACAAGATATTATTATTACCTATAATTTTAGCCATGATACAAGAGAGAATAAAAAAGAACTTATACCTTTAAATATGCAAAGAGATAATTTAATTATTGCTAAATGGAACTATGAAATTTTAAAAAATAAATTAGAGAAAAAATTCAATCAAAATGGTTGGTTTACTTGCCTTAAAAATAAAAATGGAGAATATGAAAAAATTTCTTTTGGAAGTCCTATGAACTTTGACTCATGGTTAGTACTTTTCAAAAGTAAAAAAGTATTTTTTGATAGTGGAATGTATGAGGGAAACATAAGACCTTATTCACAATGGAGGGCAAGCACAGGAGTGTGGCATAATTTAATTACAGATAGTTATTAAACTATCTGTTAAGTGCTTGATATATATTTCTTGCCAAAGCCTCAATCACTGGCACAGCAACAGAGTTCCCAAATTGTCTATAGGCTTGTGTATCACTTACAGGTATTTTAAAATCATTTGGAAAACCTTGTAATCTTCCTGCTTCTCTAGGAGTAAGTTTTCTAGGATTTTTATCTTTTTGTTCAATTAAAATCTCTGAACCATCTTTATAATATCTTGCACTTATCGTACTTGTATATTCTGAATTTTCATTGAATATAGAATAACCAAAACCATTACCTTTTTTCTTATGTTCTAGTTTTCTTCTTTGGTGTCCTGCCCATAATTTATCTGATATAGTATATTTTTCATCTACGCTATCTTCTAAAATATCCCCTAATTTCACATATTCATTTAAAGGTTTTGGGAATTCAAATTCTATATCATTATCTAAAAAAGCAATAATATAAATTCTTTCTCTATTTTGTGGTACTCCAAAATATTTAGCATTCAATACATCAGAAAAAACTCTATAGCCTAACTCTTGTAGCGTCTCTTTAACAACTTTAAAAGTATTACCTTTATCATGATTTCTAAATCCTTTGACATTTTCCAAAAATAAAACTTGTGGTTTATGCTCTTTGACTATTCTTGCTATATCAAAAAATAATGTCCCTCTTGTATCATCAAAACCTTTTTTAAGTCCTGCATTAGAAAAAGGCTGACAAGGAAAACCTGCCAATAAAATATCAAAATTTGGTACTTCTTCGGCTTCAATTTCTGTAATATCCCCCGATGGAACATGTCCATGATTACTTTCATAAGTAATCTTTGAAAACTTATCTATTTCAGAAGCAAAAACAAAAGAACTCTGTGTTTGAAAAATATGTTCAAACCCAACTCTTATTCCTCCAACTCCTGCAAAAAGGTCAATAAATTTATACTTTTTTTGATTGGGCATTGCTTGTAAATCTTGTATCTCAATATGTTTCATTTTATAAAAAACCTTTAAATCGTTTATCTTTTGACATATTATCCTTTATCTTCTCATAAGTCTCTTTATCAATATAAAAAGTATAGACAAAGAAATTTTAGATTTTAAATACTTTTGGTATTATCACTTAAACCTAATCTGTAAATTGAGTTTAAAGTAATATTTATCATTTTCTTTGTAAATATCAAACATTTTATAACGGTTTGAGCTTGGGCTTTCTAGTTTGATGTTGTCTATTAAATATTTATCTACAATATTTTTGAAATAGATTAAATCGAGTAAATAGATTTTGCCTGTTTTTGTGACTACTATAATTCCTCCATTGACTTCATTAAGAGCATTCCATTTTTTTCCTGCTCTCATGCCAAAGGTTACAGCATTGGCAAAGTCACCTATTTTCTTTTTATAAAAGTTATAGTCATCTTGGTTTTTAACACTCAAAGAGATAAGTTTTTGTATATCTTTCTCATTTTTTTGATAGGATAGAAGAAGCATATTTGCTAAAATTTTATGTAAATTTGAATCTATAAGTTTGAGGTTATGGGTAAAGGTCTTACTTTGGAGTTGTGCAAAAGTGAAAACTGCTCCTTTTGCTGTTAGAAATTCACATCTTTTCAAAAGTTTTTTTCTACCTTTGATGGTATTATTTTGACGCATAATTTTATCATTTATATTTTGTATTTCATAGATAAAATTAGTCTGATTAGAGGCATTTAAAAGTGTGGGAGAACTGCCTAAATTTGATTTAATATTATATTTTATATCAAAATTACTATTTCTTCTTTTATCCAAAACTATAGCTTCTAAATCACCTTTGACTTTGGAACTTCCTTTAAATTTTTGACCATCAAGTAAAGTATCAATAAGTGCTTGCATTTCTTTGATTTCAAAAGAACCTTTAGCTTTTTTATGTGCTAATATTTTAGCTAATAAGAGTTCTTTTTGCTCTTTGATAGTTTGTGATAAATAAATAGTTTGAATATTATCAGGGGTAATTTTACTAATATTCTTATCTCTTTGTATTTTATATCTTGTGCTATCTGCTCTTCTTATTTCAACAACTTGAAATATATTTTGATTTATCACTTTAAGATGTTCATCGGCTATTGCTAAATTTGGCTGAATTAAGAGTGTCAAAAAAGTATAGAGTTCTGACCATTCACCTTTGTTAAATCCCATAATTTTCAAACTCTTCTAAGTGTTTATACATATATTTTGCCAGAGCTTCTATCACTGGAATTGAGACCGAATTTCCTAATTGTTTATAGCGTTGTGTATCGCTAACTGTATTTGGAAAGCTAAACAAATCAATCCCATTTTCAACAAAGGCATAATCTTTAAACCCTTGCAATCTTGCCCATTCATTTGGAGTCATTACTCTAATACCTTGGTCGTTAATAGGTGTTTTTTTTGTGCCAAACATTATTCCATAATATTCTGGCTTTTCTTGCAGGACTAAATTTCGCTCTTTTCCACTGCCACCTGTGGCTAAAATCGTATTTGAGATAGGGTTTTCTCCAATATTAACTATTTTGTAGCCAAAACCATTGCCTTTAGATTGATGATTGGCTTTGTGTTTTTCTAATGTTTTAATATATTGTTCAGAGAGATAATATTTTGCAGAAACATCTTTTTCTAAGAGCTCATAAAGATTAGCAAAAATAGCTTCGTCTCTTTTGGTAGGTAAGGTAGCAAAATGATAATTTTTTGGTACTAAGTCATTTCTAAATCCCATAATATAAGTGCGTACCCTTTTTTGGGGGAGTCCAAAATCTACTGTTTTTCTTAAAAATGATTTTGAATCATAACTTAGAGAACCATCAATATCTTCTACTCCCACAATTTTATAGCCTAACTCTTTGACTAAAGTGTCTATAATAATCTTAAAAGTTTTCCCTTTATCATGCCGAAAAAGTCCTTCTACATTTTCCAATAAAAATGCTTTGGGTTGTGTGCGTTTGAGTATATCAGCCACATCAAAAAAAAGTGTTCCTCTTGTTGTGTCTTCAAAGCCTTTTTTAGTCCCAGCAATAGAGAAAGATTGACAAGGAAACCCTGCTAAAAGTACATCATATTCACTCTTTTCAACTTTTTCTTTAAAGATCTCAGTTGTAACATCATTAAGTGGATTTTCTCCATAAAGATGAGCATAAGTCAAACAGGCGTATTTATCAATCTCTGCTGATAAAATATTTTGATATTCACCTACCCGTTCAAATCCTTTTCTTACACCACCAATACCACAAAAGAGATCTATTATTTTATATTTCATACTACTCCTAAAATTAATACTGCCCCATAAACTAATTTCAAATAATTCTTTCAATGACATTTGAATGATTATTGACTATTGTGATGTATGATTGGAGTATATTTGTTATTTTAGCTAAAACTTTTCAAGATTGATAAATATATGATAGATTGGAAAGAAAGCTTGACTCCCAAAAGAATTTGGAAGTCAAATGAAGTGTGTAAAAATTATGTAAGTTTTACAGCGTACGCTTTAGCAGATAAAGGAACTGCTGGTCGTTTCATGTGTGTTGGTCTTCTGAGTGTGTCTGTTACATCTAGTGGGCGAGTTAATTTATCTCTCCACGCTTTGTAGACTTTCATGTTGTTTTCATAGTTTACATAAATATCACCAATTTTATCATCTTTTCCTGCAAGTTCTATA
>JADGER010000189.1 GCA_016744315.1 Sulfurovaceae bacterium | reverse complement strand
CTCTATCTTTTAACTAAAAATAAATCCCATCTCAAACATGTACTCAAAGGAAAAAGTGTTAATTTTTACTCACTTGTATCAAGAGACATACTCCACGCACCCTACCCTGCTACAATTACACCAAAACTATCCAAAAAGAGCATTAGAGGATTTCAAACTACTAATCCTATCCACTGGGCGTATCTCAAACGAAGAATATATCAGCCTGGTATGAACCTCAATAAACTGGCAAATAGTTATAAAACTAACGAAACTGTAGGGATTTATAGCTATATCAAAACAAATACTGCATTAGAAAAAAACAACTATTTTCCAATGCCATACCGTAAAACCATGAAGCAATTACCCAAAGAGCGACAGGCTCTTATTTATGCAATAGCCAGACAAGAAAGTCGTTTTGTTCCTGCATCAGTATCACGCTCTTTTGCCTTGGGATTAATGCAATTTATGCCATTTCTTATAGACCATGTTGCCAAAGAACGAGGCGAGAAGATAGACTATGATTCTATATTTAATCCACACAAAGCAATAGTCTATGCCAATCATCATCTAAACTATCTTATCAAACATCTTTATAGTCCGCTCTTTATAGCCTATGCTTATAATGGTGGAATAGGATTTACAAGACGACTTATTCAAAAGCCAAACTACTTTAGAAATAGAGGAAAATATGAGCCATATATGAGTATGGAAAAGATGAAAAATATAGAAGCAAGAGAATATGGAAAAAAAGTATTAACTAATTATGTTATATATCTTAATAAACTCGGTATATCTGCAAGGGTTTTACCATTTTTGCAAGTCTTGCATAAACCATCTCGTACAGATAGATTTAGAAAGTAGCTTTTTTACTATTTATACTTCATTAACAAGATTTTGATATTATATAATAAAAAGATGGATACATATTATGAAAATAAGAACTCTTCTACTTTTGGTTATACCAATACTTCTTCAAGCTAGTTACACTCTTGTACCTAGCAAAAGAACTCATAGCAAAATAGATACTTTACCCAAAAACAACATAGCAGATATGAAAAATATTCCTCAAGATCCTGCATATTATTCCAAGCAAGTCAAAGCTATGTCACCAAAAAAACAAAATCAACTAGATAAAAAGTATAATAAGAAATACTTTTCTCCATGGTCACTCAAAAGAGTAGATAAAAGCTCTGCACAAATTACTTGGCCATTTCGTGCTGTAACCAAACAAGTCATCTATAATACCAATCACAAAGTCATCAAAAAATCAGTTTATATGAATTGGATAAAAAACTCTAACTATAAAAAATTAAATACTGTTGCACAATATGCCATTACTACTCGACACTGTAATTTACATGCATTTCCTATGAGTAGAGCATTTTATCGTAACCCAAAAAAAGCTGGAGAAGGATTTCCTTTTGATTATAATCAAAATAGCTCTTATCATATAAATACACCTCTTTTTCTATCCCACTACTCAGTAGATAAAAAATGGGCATTTGTACGAGGCTCTACTGCTTATGGATGGATTCATATCTCTAGCATAGCAATTGTTGACAAAAAGTTTATGAAACAATTTAAAAATGATGATTATAGTATTGTAGTAAGAGATAATTTGAAACTTAAATCAGAAAACAGTTCTCTTAGTATTGTCAAAATAGGTTCTATCTTTCCCATAAGTGAGTATAGAAGCGTAGATAAAAACAATACAAAAATCAAAAAACAGGCTTATCTTTTTGCTACTAGAATGAGTAATGGTAAAGCCAAACTCAATAGAGCTACTGCGTCAAACCCCAATATAATAGCCAAAAAACCAATAGCCTTTACCCCTCATAATGTAGCTATGATTACAAAACAGTTTTATAATGAACCGTATGGATGGGGTGGGTTATTAGAGACCAGAGATTGCTCTTCTATGACCAAAGATTATCTCTCTGTTTTTGGTATGTTTGTACGAAGAAACTCAGGCAAACAGGCAAAAGACGGCAAATACATCAATATTAAAGGGTATAAAAAAGCTCAAAAGAAAAAACGAATACTCTCCAAAGCTAAACCCTTTCGTTCTCTTCTTTTTGTTCCAGGACATATAGTACTCTATCTAGGCGAATACAAAAATGAACCTGTGATTATGCATACCTATTGGGGAGTACGCCTCAAAAATGGAAGTAAATATATATTAGCTAGAACTGTGATAACAACTACCGAACCAGGGAAAGAATTAAAAAGTATTAAAGAGCGGAGTAAACTTATCCATACTCTTAAAGGTGTTGTATCTTTTGGAGAATAAAATCTTATAAGACTTGCTTTTTTTTAAAAAATAATGTATGATTTATAATATTAAAGTTTTATAAATAAAAAAGGGATACAAAATGACAAAAGCAGAATTCATTATGCAGGTCGCCTCCAAAAGTGGTCTTTCTCAAAAAGATACTAACGAAGTAATAAAAGCAGCCCTAAATACAATTACACAACTGCTTAAAGAAAAAGATAGTATTAGCTTTGTTGGGTTTGGTTCTTTCTCTACAGTCCAAAGAGCTCCAAGAGTCTCAAAAATACCATCAACAGGAGAGTCTATACATGTTCCTGCAAAAACAGCTGTCAAGTTCAAAGTAGGAAAAGAACTCAAAGAGAGTGTAGCAAACAAATAAACTTACCTCTCTTTAAGGTTTGTTTCTATATAATTTCTTCCACATTTTAATAATGTCTTTTAAGCCGCAGTGATGGAACTGGTAGACTTGGTAGACTCAAAATCTTCTGCCTTCGGGCGTGGCGGTTCGAATCCGCCCTGCGGTACCACTTATTTATAATTTTAATGTTGCGGGCGTAGCTCAGCGGTAGAGCATAACCTTGCCAAGGTTAGGGTCGACGGTTCGATCCCGTTCGCCCGCTCCATACTTTAGATATACCAAACTCTTATTATAATTACTTCAATCAAAAAACCAAATTAATATAAATACTAACATACTATCAAGGAAAAACTATGTCACAACCACAAAAAAATGAAAAAACAATTATCCAAAAACTTGATTTAGATGGCTATATAGCTACATTTGAAAAATTCTTGGCTCGAATAAAACCTGTTGCTATGCAAGGAGATATAAACCAACACTATAGACATATCAAAGCCCTCTCTAGCACAGAACTTCCTGACCCAAAATCTGTACCAAATCTTGATGGAGAGTTAGCAAGACTCAAAAAACAAGCGATACTTAGTCTGGATGAAATTTATGCCTTTGTCAAAATGATAGAATACTTTAATAGACTCAAAGCTCTTAGCCTCCCTGAACCACTCTATAGTTGGATTAATGGTATAGAGATGCCTTTACCTATACTAGAGGTATTAGAGTACTTTAATGAACAAGGACAGATTAATCCACAAATAGATAGAGAACTCTTTGATATAGAAAAATCTATCAAAATAAATAAATCAGAAATTAAAGAGAGACTCTATAGACTTGTACACTCCTCATCACTAAGAGATTATCTTGTAGACACACAAATACACTTCCAAAATGGCGAAGAAACACTTTTGGTGAGAGGAGGCTTTAATAATGTTATCAAAGCCACAGTTACAGGAAGAAGTTCTAGTGGATATTTTTATATTATTCCACAAAAAATTCTCCATCTCAAAGAGAAAGAATCACAGCTTCTTAGTCGTCAAGAAGAAGTTATTTATCGTTATTGTCAACAAATATCAGCTGTCTTCACAACTTGGGAACGCTTTTTAGCATATATAAACAAAGAGTATGATAGATTTGACCACTATCAAGCAAGAGTAAACTTTGCTAAATCCCATGAATATGAATTTATTTTACCCACAAAAAGCCAAAAAAATCAATCCAAACAAGTAAAATTAGTAGATTTCGCTCACCCTGCTATTGTTAATCCTATTCCTGTGAGCATTGACCTTAACTGCTCTGTAATGCTGATTACTGGGGTAAATGCTGGTGGTAAAACAATGCTACTCAAATCTATGCTCAGTGCTGTGTATATGAGTAAATATCTTTTACCATTTAAATGTGACGCACAACGCACTTCAATAGGACATTTCAAAAATATAGAAGCAGTTATTGACGACCCACAATCAGTCAAAAATGACATCTCTACCTTTGCGGGACGAATGGTAGAATTTTCT
>JADGER010000020.1 GCA_016744315.1 Sulfurovaceae bacterium | reverse complement strand
AGAAGATGCACCAACAGAAGTAGAGAACAAAGGAGTATAAAATGGGTCTATTTGATTGGATAGGTGGACAATTCATTGATGTTATTGACTGGACAGATGATTCACATGATACGATGGTATACCGTTTTAATCGTCAAGGAAATGAGATTAAATATGGAGCAAAACTGATTGTCAGAGCTTCACAAGTTGCAGTATTTGTAAACGAAGGGGAGATAGCAGATATTCTCACCGCAGGCACTTATGAGCTAGAGACCAAAAATATTCCTATACTCACAAGCTTAAAACACTGGGATCATGGTTTTGATTCACCTTTTAAGGCAGAAGTATATTTTTTGAATACCAAGCGATTTATTGATCTTAAATGGGGAACAAAAAATCCTATTATGGTACGAGACAAAGAGTTTGCTATGGTACGCCTTAGAGCTTTTGGCTCGTATGAGATTCGGATTAAAGACCCTAAAGTATTTATGGAAGAGATTGTCGGTACAGATGGGCATTTTACAACTGATGAGATAGATAAACAGCTTACCAACCTTATAATCTCTAAATTTGCAACAGTTATTGGCAAAGCAGATACACCTGTGCTTGATATGGCTGGAAATTATGATATATTTGGTGGCTTTATTACAGATAAAATCTCTCCATATTTTACAGAATATGGACTAGAGCTTACCAAAATACTTATAGAAAACATCTCTTTGCCTCCAGAAGTAGAAAAAGCATTGGATGTTCGTTCTAGCCGTGCAATTACAGGAAACTTAGATGATCACCTCAAATACCAAAGTGCTGAAGCACTGGCAAATGGTAGTGGTGGTATGAGTGATATGGTTGGTATGGGAGCTGGTCTTGCTATGGGGCAACAGATGGCTCAATCTATGCAACAAGTATATAACCAACCCCAAGCAACTACAACAGCTCCATCTATGCCACCACCAGTTCCAAACCAAGCACCACAATATCATGTGGCTATCAATGGAGCATCACAAGGACCATATCCTATGCAGACTATTGTAGAGTACATTACACAAGGGACTATTACAAAAGAGTCTTTAGTATGGTCTGAGGGAATGGCAGGATGGACTCCTGCAAGTGAAGTTTTTGCTGATAAGTTTCGTCAAGTACCACCTCCATTGGTATAGGAGAAACAAATGAATTTTTCTGCTATTACCTTCTCGTGTGCAGGATGTGGAGGGTCACAAATATATGACCCTCTTTCAGATACATTAACTTGTGAGTTTTGTAATACTCAAACAGATATTCCCATCCCCTCACAAACTATCCCTGCTCATGATTATCTAGCAACAAGCTATATACTTGAAGATACCCCAGAAGAAGAAGATTCAATACTCCCCAAAAGTATCAATTGCAAAAAATGTGCTGCACTCTTTGAATTTCCTGATAAAGATTTTGCATTACGATGCCCTTATTGTGATACACCTACTATGATAGAGTGTACACAAGCTGTTCTTCCTGATGCTATTTTGCCCTTTTATATCAATCAAAAAGATGCCAAAGATAAATTTAAAATATGGGTAGGGTCTCGATGGTTTGCACCAAATGCGTTCAAAGAATATCTAGGTGAGAGCAAAGAACTTATTGGATACTATTTTCCTTATTGGAGTTATGATACACAAACTGTAACACAATACCAAGGAGAAAGAGGAGATACTTACTATGTCACTGTTAGTAGAAATGTAGTAGTCAATGGCAAAACAGAGTTACAAACAGTACAAGAGGCTCGCATAGCATGGTCTCATGCAAGCGGAACAGTATATGGTGGCTTTGATGATATTACAGTAGGTGCGTCACATACTATTGACCGAGATAGATTAGATGCCATTGACCCTTGGCACACAGATGACCTTCGCCCCTTTGACCTAAAATATATTAGTGGATTCAAAGCCCAAGAATATACTGTAGAGCTTCAAGAAGGTTTTGAAATAGCCAAAGACAAAATAGCCTCAACCATAAAACAAAAAATAAGATCCGACATAGGCGGAGACCACCAACGCATACACTCCGCACAAACACAATACAATAATATAGGCTACAAAAACCTACTCTTCCCAGTATGGATAGCATCATTTGAGTGGAATAAAAAAATATACCAATATGCCATCAACGCCCAAACAGGAAAAATAGTAGGCGAACGCCCTTATAGTTATATCAAAATAGCATTTGCTGTTATAGGTGCGATATGTGTAGTAGGTGTCATCATGTATTTTGGACAAGGTAAATAGTAAGGTTTTCAAGATGATAGTTATTAAATATTTAGCACTATTTTTTATTTTAAGTATTATTTATATATTTTGTGTTTTTGGTGGAACTATTTTAGGTTTTAACTCAATAACTCTTTTACTTGTATTATTTTTAATTATTCCATCTACACCATTTATAGGAAAATTAATATTAAAAGAGAATACAAAAATAGATACTTTTTATATCTCTTACATAATACTTATTCTTGCTATATTACCTACTTTTCATGAATATTTCAAAGATATTAATTATCCCTATTTTCTCTTTGATATAATGAAAATTGATTTTCCTACTACTAGTAAAAGTCGTATTGCTGAATCTTATATGTTTCCAATAATTTTTATTCCAATAATATCTATGGTCATAATTATAAGATTTTTCAAAAAATTTTAAAAAATTAAAAGCTATATCATTTGATACCAAATCTACAAAATTTTAGAAAACTCATTTTAAAACTAATTACTATTTTATGCTATACTTTATCATATCCATTAAAAGGTATCAGTTATGTTTGAACATTGTAGTTATAATATGAAGTCTATAGATTCATATATAAGAATATTTATTGCTAGTGGATTATTAATTTATGGCATAAGTAGTGGGTCTATTTTTTTGTCTTTATTGAGTGTTGTACTTTATTTTACTGCATTTAGAAAGTTCTGTTTTATGTATTATTTTCTCAACATAAATGAACGGTATAGTATCAAGAATTATTACCTCTCTCTTTTGCCAAGATATAGAACTTCTCCTGTCTTTATATTTGATGGTTCAGGTAAGATACTTTTTAAAAATAAGATAAGTGAAAATGAACTCTCTTATGTTAAAACGGTTTATGATATAGAGGTTACAGAGTATCAAGATATTATAAATCATAACACAACAAAAACTACCACATATAAATGCGGTGAAAAATTTTATCAAATAGAACTTCAAGGGATTAAAAAAGAGAATTTTCTACTTGCATACTTTAATGATATAACAGAGGTTATGAAACTAAGTGAGGCGATAGAAGAGACTCAGAGGGAAGTTATCTATGCTATGGGTGAGATAGGTGAGACTCGTTCCAAAGAGACAGGAAATCATGTTAAAAGAGTGGCTCTTTATTCTAAAGAGCTTGCTCTTTTGTATGGGCTTACACAAAAAGAAGCTGACCTTTTGCAGATGGCTTCTCCTATGCATGATATTGGCAAAGTGGGAATTCCTGATGCTATTTTAAATGCTCCAAGAAAATTGGAACTTGATGAATGGATTATGATGCAAACACATGCTGAACTTGGTTACAATATGTTAAAAAGCTCAAATAAACAGATACTTCAGTCTGCTTCAATAGTAGCATATCAGCATCATGAAAAATGGGATGGTTCAGGCTATCCTAGAGGTATTAGTGGAGAAGAAATTCATATATTTGGACGCATTACTGCTGTTGCTGATGTATTTGATGCACTTGGAAGCGAGAGAGTTTACAAAAAAGCGTGGGAACTTGATGCTATATTGCAGTTATTTGAAGAAGAAAAAGGAAAACACTTTGAGCCTAAGATTATAGAACTATTTATAGCAAATTTAGATCTATTTTTAAAAATACGCGATAAGTATATAGATGTAGAAGAGAGAGAAAAATAGCCTATCTTATGGTATAGTACTTAAAAGGACTTTTATGAAAAAGCTAACATTATTACTAGTACTCATCACCTTACAACTCTATGCAGAGCATAAATATACCAATGCTCTTATCAAAGAAGATTCACCCTATCTACAACAACATGCTCATAATCCTGTGAATTGGTATCCTTGGGGTGAAGAAGCCTTTACTAAAGCAAAAAAGCAAAATAAACTAATATTTCTCTCGATAGGATATAGTACTTGTCATTGGTGTCATGTGATGGAGGAAGAGAGTTTTGAAGATGAAGATGTCGCCAAACTTCTTAACCGTGATTATATTGCTATCAAAGTAGATAGGGAAGAATACCCACATATAGATAAGAAGTATCAAGAGTTTTATTCACTGATCAAATCTCGTGGTGGTGGATGGCCACTTACACTTATTATGACCCCCGATAGGCTTCCTGTCTATCTTGCTACTTATATACCCATAGAAGATGGGTATGGTGTCAAAGGGATGTTCAATCTTTTACCTTACTATGCCAAACTTTATCAAACAAACACAATGCAACTCATCTCCCAAGCCAAAGAGTATCAACGACTCTATAAAGAGCAGTCACAACTCCCAAAAGAGACCGTTAAATATGATAAAAAACTTCTTGCAAAAATAGTAGAACAGATAGAATCTAGCTTTGACAAAAACAATGGTGGTTTCGCAGAGCGACCAAAGTTTCCAGAAGCATCTAGGATAGCACTTTTATTAGATGTATATAGTATCAATGCAGATAAAAAGGCTCTCCACATAGCACAAACTACACTTAGCAAAATGGCAGAAGGTGGAATATATGACCAAGTAGAAGGAGCATTCTTTCGCTATACAACTGATAGACAGTGGCAAATACCACACTTTGAAAAAATGCTTTATACCAATGCTGAACTTATTCCACTCTATGTTAAACTCTATGCAATAGAGCCAAACTCTCTGTATAAACGAGTTGTAGAAGAGACTGTAGCAGAGATGAGCAGGCACTTTAGCTGTGAAGCTCTCTACTGTTGTGCGAGTGATGCAGATAGTGATGGTGAAGAGGGTGGATATTTTATTTATGACTATAGAGCTGTAGATGAAGCATTGCAAAAGTTAGGATGGAAGCCACAAGAGATAGAAACAACACTCAACTATATAGGCATAGAAGAGGATGGCAATATAGATTTTGAATTTTCTCATACTCATATAACATCTGCAAGTAAGCCTCTCAAACTAGAGCAACTTAAAAAGTATCTAATAAGCGTACGAAAAACAAGAAAATTCCCATTTGTAGACCAAAAGATTATTACTTCTTGGAATGCAATGATGATAAAAGCACTCTTTATAGCATCTAATATTGATGATAAGTATAGAGTAGAGGGAGAAGCAAAACTCAAAAAACTCTTAGCCAAAATGTCTAAAGGTAATACACTCTATCACCAAGTCATCACAGGGTCTAAGCCTAAGCAGTTAGGATTATTAGAAGATTATGCCTTTATGATAGATGCTCTACTATCTGCTCACCAAGCAACACTTGATGAGCATTATCTTATGCTTGCTGATAAGTTTGCCAAAAAAGCTATCTCCCTCTTTTACCGTAATGAAAGATGGTATCTTAGTAGTGATGGTATAAAAACAGTTGCAGGTATAGATGATAGTCTTTATAGCTCTCCTCTAGGAGTAATGCTAGGCAACCTCTACACCCTAGCCCTACTCCACGAAAATAGTACAATGCAAATGATAGTAGCCAAAACTTCTGAGGATTATGGAAAATATATCAACAATATCCCATCTGTTATGCCTCGATTTATAAGTTCGCTTCTACGAGAAAAAATAGGAACTATAGTAATCAAAAGTAGCCTAAGTAATCTCCAAGCCAACCAAAAGAAGATTAGCAAGATAAAGTATCCATTTATACTGCTAAAAGTAAGTAAAGGGGATAAATATATGGCATGTAGAATGGGAAGTTGTTTTGCTGATAGTGATAATATTGATAGCCTAATATCTACAATAGAGCTTAGTGACAAAGAAAATATTACGCCAAAGAAGTGGAAGTAGATAAAAGGTATTTGTGAAGCATATCAAGTGATATGCTTCAAAGAAAAAAGAACTTAAATTGTACTGTTTGTATCTGTAGCATTAGCATCTGTACTATTAGCATCACTAACAATAGGAATTATTTTAGCAATAGTAGCCTTCTCTTCTATTAATTGCTTTTTTGCATTTTCAACTACTTTTTGAGCAGCTTCCATTGTTTTATTTGCTTCTTCTTTGATAGATTCTACCAATGAAGTTGCTTCTGTTTTTGCTGACTCAATAGCTGTAGTTGCTTCTGTTTTTGCTGTATCAATAGCTTTTTGAGTCTCTGCTTTTAATTTTTTAACTGTCTCATCAAGAGTATTTTTCTCTTCTTGAAGAGTAATTTTTTCTTGTGTGAGTGTTGTAATTCTCTCTTGAAGAGCAGTTTTTGCATCTGATAGTTCTGTAACATTGCCATCAAGAGTAGATTGATCTTCTTTTAACTCTTCTAACTCTTCAACTGCATCATCAACATCATTCATAAGTTCAGTAACTTTAGCAACATTTACACCATGGTCAAATACTAATGCTCCACCTTGTTTACCTTGTTGTAAAGAACCAATAGTAAATGCAATAGTTAACAATAAGAAGAAGAAACGACTCTTATTACCAATAAGTGAGATAAACTTAAATACTACCAAGAGAGCAGAACCAAGTAGAATATAAGCACCCAATAGTTTATGAGCTTTGATGTCTGCTTTTGCTGTTTCAGAAAGAAGATCCCAACCATTTTTAGCATCAGCAACACCTGTAGCATAGGAACCAATAGCTACAACAAAGAGCAATATAATCATTAATAAAGAGAGTGAACTAAGAGTCTTACCTCTAGGTACTTCGGGAGTACTTGTCATTTTTGCAAAAATATTAAATAACTCTAATAAAACAATAATAACAGGAAGAGCTATTGCAAAATGTACAAGTGGAGGATGTAGCAATGCAGGAACTTCAAAAGGAACCTTCTCAAGAAGGTTTCCTAAAAAGTCAGTCAATAGGGGGAAGTCAGGTAATGTGATAGTAGGTAATGCCACTTTTCACTCCTTTTATGAATTTAGTTTTAGTAGTAGAGATTATATCACACTATTATTAAATTGTTAGAAAGGTTTTATTACAACCATAATTACAATAACTATCATGAGTAAAGTAGGAACTTCATTATAAAATCTAAAGAATTTTCCACTCTTATATTCAGGGTTAATAGCTATCTTTTTTCTAATAACTTCTAATGAAAAACTATATGCAATCAAAAATGATGCAAAGAGTAATTTAGCATGTAACCATCCACCCGTTTGGAAAAGTCCCAAGTTAAGATAAATCATTAATCCACCAGAGAGCAAAGTAGCCCACATAGCAGGTAAACCTATATATTTATAGAGTTTATACTCTTGTATTTTTACAACTTCTACAAAATCTGCCTTAGATGCATGTTCTCGATGATACACAAATAATCTTGGCAGATAAAAAAGCATTGCCATCCAGCTTAAAAAACTCATTATATGAAACGAAAGTATCCAATCATAATATGCCATTATTTCTCCAATATGAAATCTTTTTGGTTATAAATAACCAATTGTGGTTTACGATAATATCCTAGATGGGCATAAAGTATCTTTAGTTTTGTACCATTTTTGGGTGTGAGTTTTTTTCTTTTAAAATAGAGTGGTATTTTTTGATTATTAGTATAAAAATATCCTTCTTTATATACCCCTTCAAGGTTTATAAAAACTTCATTTTGTAGTAAGGGATTTTGATAATCAAGATTTTGAGAGTGGAGATAATACTCTTTGAGTTGTGTTGTTTTTACTTTTTGACTTTTTGTGACTCCGATAATCTCTTTGAGTCCTTTATAAGAACTCACCTCATCAATAGTAATATCATAAACGCCTCCCTGTTCTAGCTTTTGGGAAATATTATAAACAAGTATAGCTCGTGTAGTGGCTGATTGCTTAATAACAGCATATTTACCCCGTTGTAAAAGTACAACAACATTTTTAAGTTCTATAAACTCTTCTATTTTTTCTACTTTATAGAGTTTATTAATAGTGCTTATGGAACTTGATTTTGGTTTTTGCTTTATAAATGGCTTTGTATCAAAAAGAGCATATATAGGGAGATGATCAGAATATCCAATGCCTTTATGAGTATTTTCAGAATAAACCCAACGATTAATCCACCAAAAATTATTAAATAAATAGCGAGGTTTAAATACGGCAAAAGAGTTATTCACATAATCTATACCTTTACTATCAAAGAGTTGTGTAGGTAAAAGTATATGATCCAAAGAAGACTTATGAGCATAAAACTGATGACTCCATCGTTGAGAAGAGAGTAACTCTAGCCATAAGTTATAATGGATACCTTGCAAACCTTTTACTATAAGCTCTTCATCTACAAGCAAATTATTATAAAGTGTTTTAAGTATATGGTTAATACCTATAATCCCATTTGTATCATTAAATTTTTGATTTTGGGCTTGATACTCATTATGTTGACTATTTAAATCTCCTAAAATAATATATTCTTGCTCACGAGATAAAGAGTCTATTCTTTTCATAAGTTGCTTGGCATATTCAAGACGGCGACTCTCTACACCATTGCGACTTTTGGCTTTCCAATGATTTACAAAAAGTATCAAAGGATATATACCGTCTATCAAAGCAGTAGCTTCAAGGATAGGACGGTCTCGTAGCTTTGCTTTGATAGATAGTTCTTGGATATTTGTAAGCTTGTAGCGTGAGAGAAGTGCAACTTGGATACTGGAATGTTTATTATGCGTAATAGCATTATAAGGATATTTACAGCCTACTCTTTTGAGTTTTTTCCCAAGTTGGTCTAATATATTCTGATTTTCTACCTCTTGGAGTGCTACAATATCTGCATTTATATCACATAATACATCTGCAATATGATTGAGTTTTATATCTAGGGTGGCTTTTGTCCAATTATGTTCATTAGGAAGATACTCTTTATACTCCAAACCACTTTTTTGCATATCAAATAAATTTTGAATATTATAACTTGCTATCTTAAATGGATTAGAGTAGAGAAAAATAGGTATAAAGAAAAATTGAATTATAGAAAATTTACTCATAAAACTGAAGCCTTTTGCAATCATCAGGGATATTATAGCTAAAATAAGTTATCATTTAAAAAGAAATTAAAACTTATTTGGGTATAATCTCAAACTTTTTTAAGACAATAAAATATAGAGTAAAGGGTTTGCATGTACGCAATCATTAAAGCAAGTGGTCAACAGTTTAAAGTTCAAGAGGGTGATATTATCTGTTTTGATAATATGAGCCTAGAGCCAAAAAGTGAAGTAGAATTCAAAGAAGTTCTCGCACTAGATAATGGCGAATTAACTGTAGGTACTCCTTTCGTAGAGGGTGCTGTAGTTAAAGGCGAAGTAATTAATGAAGGTAGAGATAAAAAAGTTATCATCTACAAAAAGAGAAGAAGAAAAGATTCAAAACTCAAAAGAGGTTTCAGAAGAGACTTTACAAGAGTAAAAATTACTAAAATAGCATAAGGAGATACAATGGCACATAAGAAAGGTCAGGGTTCCACCCAGAATAATCGTGATTCAGCTGGTCGTCGTTTAGGCGTTAAGAAATTCGGTGGTGAAGCAGTAATTGCTGGTAATATCATCGTTAGACAAAGAGGAACAAAAGTTCACCCAGGAAATGGCGTTGGAATGGGTAAAGATCATACTATTTTTGCACTTATCGAAGGTGTAGTAAAGTTTGGTAACAGAACAAGCAAACAGAAAAATGTATCTGTAGTTCCTGCATAAGAACAATTCTCCATTAGCTCAACAGTATAGTTGAGCTAAACTCATTTTACACTACATATAACTTTCATCTATCACACTCTCCAACAGAATCATATTTCGTACTATAATTTTATCATAACCAAAGGTATATTTAATGAAAAATAATTTAAAAAAAATCGTCTATATGGGTACTCCTCATTATGCACAAATGATACTTCAAACACTTATAGACAGTACTGATATGGAAATTTGTTTGGTACTTACACAACCTGATAGACCTGTGGGTAGAAAGAAACTACTTACACCTCCTGCTGTTAAAGTTTTGGCTACAGAGCATAATATTCCTCTTCTACAACCTCAAAAATTAAGTGATGAAGGTATTTATAAAGCCATTTTGGATACAAAACCTGATTTTATCGTTGTTGCGGCATTTGGACAACTCCTTCCACAATCTATCTTGGATATAGCACCATGTATCAATCTCCATGCCTCATTACTCCCTCAATATAGAGGTGCGAGTCCTGTACAGCAATCTCTTCTTAATGGAGATGCGTATAGTGGTGTAACTTCTATGTTGATGGAAGCTGGTTTAGATAGTGGACCAATATTGGGATATAACTATTTTAAGATACCTCAAAATATGCGTCTTCAAGACTTAATGAGTCAACTTAGCGTAGATGCTTGTGAACTTACACTTGATACTCTTAGAAATTTCCATACCCTACAGCCACTAGCACAAACCAAAGCTATAGCAACTCATTGTAAAAAAATTCGTAAAGAAGATGGTGAAATTAGTTTTGATGATGCAAAAGAAATCTATAATAAATTTCGTGCATATCAAGGATGGCCTGATATATTTACACAAAATGGTCTTAAAATTCTGGAGATGAAAGTTGTGGAACTAAGCACAAACTATATATGCGGTACAATATTGCAAATCAAAGAGAGTAGTATTGTTGTAGGATGTACAAAAGGTTCAATAGAAATAATAACTCTTCAGCCAAAATCCAAAAAAGCTATGGATGCGAAATCTTATCTCTTAGGAAAAGGATTCAAGGTTGGAAGTATACTCATTTGACACACTTGAATCTACACAGAAGTATCTTGTAGAAAAAATATCCAAAAAAGAGTATAAAGCACCTGTAGCAGTTATTGCAACACAACAGACTCAGGGAGTAGGAAGTAGAGATAATAGCTGGAGTGGTGGAGAGGGCAATTTCTTTGCTTCTATTGCTATAGAAATAGACTCCCTCCCAAAAGATCTTCCTTTGGCATCTGCATCTATCTACTTTTCATTTATTATGAAAAATATTTTGCTAGATTTAGGGATAGATATTTGGCTCAAATGGCCAAATGATTTTTATTATAATGAGCATAAGGTAGGCGGTACAATTACCAAAGTCATAGATAATATACTCATTTGTGGGATTGGAATCAACTTACAAAAATCTATTCATGGATTTAAGGGATTACAAAGCAATATACAAGCAAAAAAACTATTAGATCTATACCTAGAAACTTTGGTCAAATTTCCACAATGGAAGCATGTATTTATAGAGTATGAGGTAGAATTTGAACGAAGTAGAAAATTTTCAGTCCATATTGAAAATATTCAAACAAACCTCCAAAACGCTCTTCTATGCGAGGATGGTTCATTAATAATAGATGGAAAGAGAGTATTTAGTCTGAGATGAGTGAAATAATTAGTATAGCGAATCAAAAAGGCGGTGTTGGTAAAACTACAACAGCTGTTAACCTTGCTGCTTCCTTAGCAGAACGAGGAAAAAAAGTTCTTTTAATGGATATTGATCCACAGTCGAATGCAACAACCAGTTTAGGTTTTAATCGAAATGGTTATGAATTTAATATTTATCATGTTTTAGTAGGAATTAAAAAATTATCCGAGGTTGTTTTAAAAACAGATCTTAAAAACTTATTCTTAGTACCTTCAAATATTGGTCTTGTAGGCATTGAAAAAGAGTTCTATAATCCAAAAAATAAAAATCGTGAGTTAATTTTAAGACACAAGATAGAAGAACTAGGTGATAGTTATGATTATATTATCATAGATTCTCCTCCAGCTTTAGGTCCTATTACTATCAATGCTTTGAGTGCTTCAGATTCTGTTATTATTCCTATTCAATGTGAATTTTTTGCACTTGAAGGTCTAGCACAACTTTTGAATACTGTATCTTTACTCAAAAAAACTATTAATCCGAAATTACAAATAAAAGGCTTTTTGCCTACTATGTATTCAGGACAAAATAATCTATCAAAACAGGTTTTAGATGATCTTTCTCACCACTTTAAAGATAAACTTTTTTATCCAAAAGGAAGTGATGAATGTATTGTAGTGCCACGAAATGTAAAGATTGCAGAGAGTCCAAGCTTTGGACAACCAGTTATAGAATATGCATCAAGCTCTAAAGGGAGTTTGTCATATAAAGCACTTGCTTTAGCAGTTATTAAGGGGTAAATATGGCTTTAGGGAGAGGGTTAGGTGCTATCTTAGAAGAAGTTAGCCTAGCGTATGAACAAAATATTAATAAAAGTGATCACCTCACTTCTAATAATCATGAAAGTGTTGTAGAGGAGATAGATGTAGGAACAATCAAGCCTAACCCCTATCAACCTCGAAAATATTTTGATAAAGAGAGTCTATTACAACTAAGCCTTTCTATCAAAGACCATGGGCTTTTACAACCTATTGTTGTTTTGGCACGAGATGATGGCTATCTTTTAATTGCTGGTGAACGACGACTTCGAGCACATAAATTAGCAAAACTTACTACAATAAGAGCAATTGTTGCCCATATTGATATTGATACTATTAAGTTGCGTGAATTAGCTCTTATCGAAAATATACAAAGAGAAAATCTCAATGCCATCGAACTAGCCAATTCTTATTCTGAACTTATAGAAGTTCACAATATTACTCATAATGAACTCTCTAATATAGTCTATAAAAGCCGTTCACAAATTACAAATACTATGCGTCTTCTTACTCTTAGCCAATATACTCAAGAGAAATTGATTCAAACCCTTATATCACAAGGGCATGCCAAAATATTAGTTGGACTAAGTGAAAAACAGCAAAAAAAAGTTGTTGATACTATTATAGGTCAAAAACTAACTGTTCGCCAAACAGAAGATTTAGTAAAGTATATCAAGAAAGAAGAGCATTCTAAAACAAAAAAAGTAAGTAAAAAAGAGCCTTGGATAGAATCTTATGGGCGAGAGATTAAAGAATTTTTACCTTTTTCACATAAACTCAAAGATAATAAAATTGAAATAGCTTTTAAGAACAGTGAAGAGCTTATGAAATTTATAGAAATTATTAAGAAAACTTAACTCTTTTAACCAACCTCTTACCTCTAAGGTGTTAAAATAACTGCAAATTTTCAGAGGAGTTTTAATGCTTGACATAGATCTATCGTTAATGTTATTTGTCTTAGCTTTATTCTTGGTTCTTCTTGTAGTTTTAAATCAAATGCTTTACAAACCATTGTTAAAGTTTATGGATGATAGAGATACTTCTATCACCAAAGATTTAGAATCTGCAAATAATTTATCAGGTAATAGTGCTACACTAAATAGCGAAGCTGACGGGATTCTTGATGATGCAAAAGCAAAAGCTGGAGTGATCAGACAAGAAGCAATCGACAAAGCAAAAGCAGATGCGGAGAGTAAAGCAGAGGCTAAGCAGAGTCAACTCAATAAAGAGTATAGTATATTTATTGAGAAACTAGGTGAACAAAAAGAGACTTTGAGAAACAGTCTTCTTTCTCAAATGCCTCTCTTTAAAGAGAGTCTGAAAGCTAAATTTAGCAAGTTATAGGAGGGGTAAAATGAAAGTGAAATCAGTTTTAGTAGCAGTTGCAATTTTTCTTCCAATAGTATTACTTGCTAGTGGTGATTCAGGTCAGTATGAAGCTTTGACAGGAAGAAGTAATGACTTTTTTCCAAGAGTTTTTAACTTTACTGTCTTTGCGGGGATTCTTTATTATCTTCTAGCAAACCCAATTAAAGACTTTTTCAATGGTCGTCAAGAGGGTATAGCTAATCAACTCAAAGAGATTGAAGCCAAACTTCAAGCCTCTAAAGAGGAAGAGAAAGAGGCTCAAAATCGTGTAGAAGAGTCTAAGGTAAAAGCTGAAGAGATTATAAAGTCTGCAAACAAAGAGGCTCAACTATTAGCAACAAAAATTGCTGAAAACTCTAAAGTTGCACTAGTTATTCTTGGTAAGAGTTATGAAGAAAAAATGGCTCTTGCAGAGAGAAAAGTAGCAAAAGATACTATTGATGAAGTTTTAAATGAAAATATCTCTAGTGATGATATTCACATTAATGAGAAAAAAGTAATTGAACTAATCAGTAAGAAGGTAGCATAATGGAAGAGTTAATTGCAAAACGCTATGTTCATGCTCTTTTAAGTATAACTAAAAGTAATGAAAAAGAAAATCTTGCTGAAGTATTACATAATTTAGCAATATCTATTCAAGATGAAAAGATTTTAGAGATGATTGAATCTCCTATTATATCTACTGAACAAAAAGTGCAAGCACTTCTTGACTCATTAGGTAAAGGAGCAGGAAAAAAACTTATTAACTTTATCAAGATTCTTGGTGAACATAATAGATTATCTTCAATCCCTACAATTTCAAAAATCTTGAATTTAGAGATAAGAAAAGAATCTAATGAGTATGAGGGGATTGTCAAAAGTAATGTTACTTTAGATGCTGATGCTCTTACAGAGTTAGAAGAAACACTAAAGCGTTATACGGGCTCAACAGTGAAACTTAAGCAAGAAGAGAGTGATCTCGATGGTATTAAGGTAGCTGTAGAGGATTTGGGTATTGAGGTAAACTTCTCAAAAGAGAGAGTTAAAGAACAATTAATTGATTTCATTAAGAAATCACTTTAATAGCGTAATCTAAAGAAAGGAGAAGTAGTGGCAGTTAAATTACATGCAGATGAAATTAGCTCAATTATCAAAGAGAGAATTGAAAACTTTGAGATTGATGTCGATATCAATGAAGTAGGAAAAGTAGTAGGTTTGGCAGATGGTGTTACCACTGTATATGGTCTTAACAATGTTATGGCTGGTGAGGTTGTAGAGTTTGAGAATGGTACTAGAGGTCTAGTTCTTAACTTAGAAGAAGCAAGCGTAGGTGTTGTTATTCTAGGTTCAATGAAAGGTATCAGAGAGGGAATGAGCGTTAAGCGATTAGGCGAACTCCTTAAAGTTCCTGTTGGGGACAGTATGCTCGGTCGTGTTATTAACTCACTTGGTGAACCAGTTGATGGTAAAGGTTCTATTGAATCAAGCGAAGAGCGATTTGTAGAAGAAAAAGCACCAGGGATTATGGCTCGTAAATCAGTTCATGAACCACTTCAAACAGGTATTAAAGCTATTGATGCACTTGTACCAGTTGGTAGAGGGCAAAGAGAACTTATCATTGGTGATAGACAAACAGGTAAAACTACTTTGGCAATTGATACAATTATCAATCAAAAAGGTCAAGATGTTATCTGTATCTATGTAGCTATTGGTCAGAAAAAATCAACTGTTGCTTCTATTCTAAAAAAACTTGAAGAACATGGAGCTATGGAGTATACAATTATTGTAACTGCTTCTGCTTCTGAATCTTCATCACTTCAGTTCCTTGCTCCTTATGCAGGTGTAACTATGGCTGAATACTTTAGAGACAACGGAAGACATGCTGTAATCTTCTATGATGATTTATCTAAACATGCTGTTGCATATAGAGAAATGTCATTGATTCTTAGAAGACCTCCAGGTCGTGAAGCATATCCAGGGGATGTTTTTTATCTTCACTCAAGACTCCTAGAGCGTGCTGCAAAACTTAATGATGATTTGGGTGCTGGTTCTATTACTGCTTTCCCTATTATTGAGACACAAGCAGGAGATGTTGCGGCATATATTCCTACAAATGTTATTTCTATTACTGATGGTCAGATTTTCCTAGAAACAGACCTCTTCAACTCGGGTGTTAGACCAGCAATTAATGTTGGACTTTCTGTATCTCGTGTTGGTGGTGCTGCTCAAATTAAAGCAACAAAACAAGTATCTGGAACTCTTAGACTTGACCTTGCGTCATTTAGAGAGCTTCAGGCATTTGCACAGTTTGCATCTGATCTTGATGAGCATAGTAGAAACCAACTCGAAAGAGGACAAAGAATGGTAGAGGTACTTAAACAAGGACCTTATCAACCTGTTGCTATTGAAAAACAAGTTGTAATTATCTTCGCTGGTGCAAATGGTTTCCTTGATGATATTTCTGTAGGAAGTGTTACTAAGTTTGAGGCTGAGTTATATCCATTTATGGAAGCAAAATACTCTAACATCTTTGATTCAATTAGAGAGAGTAAAAAGATTGATGCTGATACTGAAGCTAATCTCAAAAAAGCTCTTGATGATTTTAAAACCTCATTTGCAGGGTAAAAAGGCTATTCAATGGCTAACTTAAAAGATATTAAGCGTAAGATTAGTAGTGTAAAGAATACTGAAAAGACTACTCGTGCTATGAAACTTGTATCATCTGCAAAGCTCCGACGAACGGAAGAGCTTGCAAAAAGATCAAGAGTCTATGCAGAGAAGTTAACAAGTATGATTGATGAGATTGCTCTAAAGATTCAAGGTCTTGGTGATAGTGCAAATAGTTCTGTATATTTTGAGAAGAAAGAAAATCCCAAAAATATAGATATTATTTTTATCACTGCAGACAAAGGTCTTTGTGGTGGTTTCAATTCACAAACACTTAAAAGAGTCAATCAGCTTATAGAAACTTTACAAGCTGATGATGTCAAAATCAGACTCTCTGCTGTTGGTAGAAAAGGTATTGACTACTATAAGTTCAATAATATTGAACTATCAAGAAAAATAATTGGTCTAAGTGCAGCTCCTAATTATGAAGAAGCTGCTTCTTTTATCTCAGAAATATCTGATGAATATGCTTCTGGTAAATCAGACCAAATCATTATGGTTCATAATGGTTATGTAAGTATGATTGCTCAGAAGGTACAAGAAGACCAAGTTTTACCTATTGATATTAGTAGAATTGAAGGGAAAGCTCAATCTCCATCAGAATTAGAGATAGAGCCTGATGATGACAATACACTTCTTGATGCATTGGTAAAAAGATATGTTGAATATAGTATGTATTATGCATTACTTGATTCATTAGCAGCAGAACACGCAGCGCGTATGCAAGCGATGGATGCAGCAACTAACAATGCAAAAGATATGGTAAAAGCACTATCAGTGAAATATAACAAAGCAAGACAAGAAGCGATTACGACTGAACTCATTGAGATTATCAGTGGTATGGAATCAATGAAATAAAAAGAGGAGAAGTAATGACAGGTAAAGTAGTACAAGTCTTAGGTCCCGTTATTGATGTGGACTTTACAGACTATCTTCCAGCAATTAATGAAGCGTTAGTAACAACATTCGTAGTTGATGGAAAAGATCAAAAGTTGGTATTAGAAGTAGCTGCTCAACTAGGTGATGGTAGAGTTAGAACAATTGCTATGGATATGAGTGAAGGTCTTACTAGAGGTCAAGAGGTTAAAGCAACTGGCGACTCTATTCAAGTACCTGTTGGTGAAGAAGTTCTTGGTAGAATTTTCAATGTTATCGGTGATACAATTGATGATGCTGGTGACTTTGAAGCAAAAGAATACTGGTCTATTCATAGAGACCCACCTCCTTTTGAAGACCAAAGTACAAAAACAGAAGTTTTTGAAACAGGTATCAAAGTAGTTGACCTTCTAGCTCCTTATAACAAAGGTGGTAAAGTTGGACTATTTGGTGGTGCTGGTGTTGGTAAAACTGTAATTATTATGGAACTTATCAACAATGTTGCTTTAAAACATAGTGGATATTCTGTATTTGCTGGTGTTGGTGAAAGAACAAGAGAAGGAAATGACCTTTACTTTGAGATGAAAGAATCCAATGTATTGGATAAAGTTGCACTCTGCTATGGTCAAATGAGTGAACCTCCTGGAGCAAGAAACCGTATTGCTCTTACTGGTCTTACTATGGCTGAATATTTCCGTGATGAGATGGGTCTTGATGTATTGATGTTTATTGATAATATCTTTAGATTTGCTCAATCAGGTTCAGAAATGTCTGCTCTTCTTGGTCGTATTCCAAGTGCTGTTGGGTATCAACCTACACTAGCAAGAGAAATGGGTGAACTTCAAGAAAGAATTACATCTACAAACAAAGGTTCAATTACTTCTGTTCAAGCTGTATATGTACCAGCAGATGACTTGACAGATCCAGCTCCTGCATCTGTATTTGCTCACCTTGATGCTACAACAGTTCTTAACAGATCTATTGCTGAAAAAGGTATCTATCCTGCGGTTGATCCACTTGATTCAACTTCAAGAATGCTAGATCCACAAATTATTGGTGAAGAGCATTATGCTGTTGCAAGAGGTATCCAACAGATACTTCAAAAGTATAAAGACCTTCAAGATATTATTGCTATTCTTGGTATGGATGAACTTAGCGAAGATGACAAATTAATTGTTGAAAGAGCTAGAAAAATTGAGAAGTTCCTATCTCAACCATTCCATGTTGCTGAAGTATTTACAGGTAGCCCTGGTGTCTATGTTGAACTTGCTGAAACAATCAAAGGCTTTAAAGGTCTTCTTGATGGTGACTATGATGATATGCTTGAAGCTGCATTCTATATGGTTGGAAGCATGGATGAAGCTATTGCTAAGAATGAGAAAATCAAAGCAAAAACTTCTTAAGTCTAAAGGATTTTTATGGAACTAATAAAGCTTGAAATTGTTACTCCTGAGGGAGTAACTTATGATGCTGATATTAAACAAGTAACACTACCTGGTGCAGAAGGTGAGTTTGGTGTATTAGCAGGTCATGCTACACTTGTCTCTCTTCTAAAAGCTGGTGTTATTACTATAGAGACCGCAGATTCAAAAAAACTTGATGTAGCTATAAATTCTGGTTATGTCAAAGTTGATGAGTCAAAAGTCTCTTGTATTGTTGATGGTGCCGTTGTATTAACAGCTGGCGACAATGATATTTCCAAGAAAATAGAAGAAGCTAAAAGCCTCTTGAAAAGTGCGCAAGCTGATAATACAGCAATCGCTTCTGCTATTGGAAAAGTTGAGCATATCGGTAAGTCTTACTAAATTGAACTATATATCAGAGAGTAGTGCTGTTACTATACTTATCCTTCTACTACTCTCTGTTTATTTTATCTTAACATTTTGGGTTTTCTTCTATCGCTATGGAGTGCTACAAGCACGCATATCCATAGAAGCAAATTCGCTAAAGATGCTCTATATGGGCAGATCTTTAAATGTCTCATCTAACTCTGTTATCTATACCTATCTCAAAAGCATACATAGACCTAATAAAGAAATTTTACATGCAGCTGCTAGTGATACTGTACGAACTGCTACCAAAGGATTAACACTTCTTTCTATTATTGCATCCACCTCCCCTTTTATTGGTCTTTTTGGCACAGTTATAGGTATATTAGAGACATTTTCAGGATTAGCAAACCAACAGAGTGCCTCACTAAGTGTTGTAGCTCCTGCTATCTCTGAAGCTCTTATAGCAACTGCTGCTGGTATTGCTGTGGCTATTTTTGCGTATTCATTTCACTTGATACTCAAACGCTTAGCGTATGAGTTACACTCTCTTTTGGAATCTCAGTCAGATATTATCCTCTCACTCTCAAATGGACAGTAGTATATGTTTCAGTGGGATGATGATCCAGAATTAAATATTACTCCTCTTGTGGATGTTATGCTTGTTTTAATGGCAATTTTGATGGTTACTGCACCCACTATTAATTTTCAAGAGCAAATCACCCTACCTCAAGGGAGTAAAAGCAAAAAACTAGATACTATCAAAACGCTTACTGTTCGTATGGATAAAAATCATATTGTCTATTTTGGCAAAGATAAAGCACCTCTTGATGAATTTGCAGATTTTTTTGTTTTAAAATCAAATCAATTTAGCAAAAATGAGACTGTTTTTATCCATGCTGATGAGAATTTACCTTATAAAGATATTTTAGAACTACTCAGAATTATTAAAGATCTTGAGTTTAATAAAGTCTCTCTTGTTACAGAATAGTTAGTATGTCTGCAAAATATAGAAGTGCTATTTATGCTGTACTTATCTATATTGTTCTAGTAGTTTCACTTGTTAGTCACTTTAGCTCTTCAACAGAAAAACCAAAAAGTATACATTATGTCAAAAAGAATGATAATCAAATTGCTATAGGTTTAAGTACTGCTCCCACCAAACAAAGTACTCCTATCTCTAAGCCAAAACCAAAACCAAAAAAACAAGCTAAAAAGAAAAAGAAACCCAAGAAAAAACCAAAAGTTACAAAAGCAAAAAAAACACCTCCTAAAAAAATAGCTAAACCAAAAAAAAAGATAGAAAAAAAGGTTGAGAAAAAACCAAAACCAAAATTAAAGAAACTCTTTGAGAATATAAAAGAAAAAAAATCATCTTCTCAAAGCAAAGAGCTATCACAAGTAAAAAATGATGATAACAAACATATAACAAGCTCTATGAAAAATGTACAAAACAAAGATAAAGGAATTATAAATAAATATTTTGCCAAAATAGAAGAGACACTCTACTATTGGCCCGCTCTTAGTGGATTTGAAGGGGAAAAGGCTCAGGTATGGCTTAAGATTCAAAAAGATGGAAGTTTTATTTTTAGGCTTACAAAGTATTCAAATAATCCAGACTTCAACAGTGGACTGATACAATACCTTAAACAACTTCAAAGAGTAGGATTTGCTAGACATAGCTATACAAGACCTCTTGAAGCCACAGTAGAATTTATAGCCCAGGAGTAGATATGAAGTATATTTTGATGGCACTACTAGTAACCATAAATATTTTTGCTGTTGAT
>JADGER010000188.1 GCA_016744315.1 Sulfurovaceae bacterium | reverse complement strand
TAACTTGCATCATATTTAGGATCTTTTATAGTACCAAACTCTTCTAAAATTTGAAGCTTTTCTAATGAAAGGATTGGAGATACTGTTTTGAGTCTTTTTGCATGTTCTGCATCATCAGCCAAAATATTACGAACTTCACCAAATCCTGTATTCAAGCTCATTACAACTTTTTCACGAATAGGATCTATAGGAGGGTTTGTAACTTGAGCAAACTTTTGTTTGAAAAAATCAGAGAAATTTCTTTGAGATGTTGAAAATGCTGCAAGAGGTGTATCATCACCCATAGATGCTGTAGCTTCTTTTCCTTCTTTTATCATAGGCTCTAAAACTTGTTCTAAAACTTCAAGTGTAAAGTTAAAGTATCGCTGTTTTGCTTCCATTGTTTTTTTGTCAGGAGTATCTATATTAGAGAATGGATCATCCATAAACTCTTGGAGATAAACCATATTTTCATTGAGCCATTTATCATAAGGCTCTTTTTCTTTTAGGTAATTATTTATATCTTCATTTTTGAGTACAGTTCCATATTTAAGGTCAATTCCCATCATTTCGCCAGATTGGAGTCTTCCTCTTTCTACAATTTCATCTTCAGGAGTCTCTAAAACACCATATTCAGAACTAATAAGAAGACGATTATCAGTAGTAATAATATATTTTGATGGTCTTAAACCATTTCTATCAAGTACACAACCAATATAACGACCATCAGTCATACTTACAGCAGCAGGACCATCCCATGGTTCAAAACAGGTACTTGTATATTCATAAAAAGCACGAAGTTTAGCATCCATATGTGGTGCATTTTGCCATGGTGCAGGCAAAATAGAACGAGCAGCCTTAAAGAAATCAACACCATTTACGCGTAAAAATTCAAAGAAATTATCTAAACTAGCAGAATCACTCATACCATCTTGGATAACATCAGAGAGTCTAGTAAGCTCTTCTTTGCTAAATATATCACTTTGAGTATCAACAATCTTGGAAGCAACATTAAATCTATTTGCTTCTACGGAGTTAATTTCACCATTATGTGCAATCATTCTAAATGGTTGTGCTAATTTCCATTCAGGGAGTGTGTTTGTAGAAAATCTTTGGTGAAAGAGACAAAAAGAGATTTTAAAATCTTCACTAGCAAGGTCTGTATAGCACTCTTTGATATGCGTTGGCATTACCAAACCTTTGTATGAAACAACAGAAGTAGAAAAAGAGGCAATGTAAAAATCAGAATCTTGTTTGAGTTTATGTTCAATCTCTTTTCTTGAGAGATAAACTAAAGCGTCAAAACGACGCGTACCCATTAATGTATTTGGTGTTACAAAAACTTGTGTTATAGTTGGAAGACAGGCAATAGCCTGTTCTCCTAGTGCTTCTAGGTCTATAGGCACGACACGCTTATAAAGAACACGAAGATCATTTGCTTCACAAACTTCTTTTATAGTAGCAAAGTCATCAGTGTTGTGGTTGAAAACCATAGCTACAGCATAAAGGTCAGGAAGAATAATTCCATCTTCTTTTGCTATCTTTGAAAAAAAGCCTTTAGGGATAGAAAGTAAAAGTCCACTTCCATCTCCTGTTTTACCATCTGCAGCAACCGCACCTCTATGCATCATACGCGAAAGCGATTTGATAGCATCTTCTAAATTTTTATGTGATGGTTTGTTGTCTATTGATGCCAATAGTCCAAATCCACAGTTATCTTTAAACGAGGTAAAGAGATCTCTCATAACCAACCTTTTAGTTTAGTTTTAGCTAGATATTAAGTACAAGTCAAAATACCTAGAAATGGCGTAAATTATACTTAAATATGGTTAATATCAGGTGAAAGATATTGTATCAAAAGCATATATTTTGCAAAAAATTATAGAAAGGCTTCTTGATGTTGATTAATTTTTAAGCATAAGATTTTCTCTATTATTTAGATTATTTTCAATAGTGTCTATTTTTTAATCACTTATATCTACTTATTCTATTATAAAGACTTGCTATACTATTTTCTATAAAAACAGTAGGAGAAGTTACACATGGAAATGAATTATGTTATAGATACACTCTTTACTATCTTTTCAATGACCCTTATCATATTAATGGTACCAGGGTTTGCAATGTTAGAAGCAGGATTAGTACGAACAAAGAATGTATCAGCAGTATTAACAGTGAATGTTATGATTTATGCAGTTGCCTCAATGGCTTTTTTACTTATAGGATATACTTATGCATTTGGAAGTTGGGATCATCAAGATGGCATTAGTAAATATGCTTTTTTTATGTTTCAAATGGCATTTGTTGGAAAAGCTGTTAACATTATGAGTGGTGGTGTAAGTGAACGATCACGAATACTTCCTTTGGGTGTATTTACTCTAGCTATGGGTGCATTTATTTATCCTACTATTGTAAATATTACTTGGGGAGCAAATTTTCTTGAAGGAACAATGCTTGATATATCCACAATGTATGACTTAGCAGGTTCAACTGTTATTCACTCTACTGGTGGTTGGGCATTACTTGCAGCCATTCTTATTATGGGTGCAAGACGAGGACGCTACAAAAATGGAAAAATTCGAGTTATTCCAGCATCTAATATCCCTCTTGTAACGCTTGGTGCATTGCTTTTATGGATAGGATGGTTTGGATTCAATGGGGGAAGTGTTGGATCAATATCAAGTAAAGAAAATGCTGATATTGTTGCTTTGACAATTATGAACACCAATACCGCAGGACTGGCAGGTGCCATTGTTGCATGGGGTTTTATGTATATTCGTTATAAAAAATTTGATATTACTATGATTCTCAATGGTGCGTTGGGTGGATTAGTATCTATCACAGCGGGACCTGATTTATATGATATTTATACACCTATTCTTATTGGTGCTATTGGTGGAACACTTGTTGTATTTGCTGTCCCACTTTTTGATAAATTACATCTGGATGATCCTGTTGGTGCATTATCTGTTCACCTTGTAAATGGTATATGGGGAACACTTGCTGTTGGAATTTTTTCAGATCATTCATTATGGCTACAACTTAAAGGTATTATCGTAGTGGGACTCTTTGTATTTCCAGTATCTTATGCTACAATCTATGTGATAAATAGGCTTATTCAATTACGAGCAGATGATGATGAACAACTAGAAGGGCTTGATGCTATTGAGTGTGGTATGGAAGCATATCCAGAATTTACACGAACTATCTAAAGGAGATAAAGTATGAAAAGAATTGAAGCAATAATTAAACCATATAAACTAGATGATGTTAAAGAAGCATTAGTAGAAATAGGAGTAGTTGGTATGACTATTTCAGAAGTCAAAGGGTATGGGAGACAACAAGGGCATTCAGAACTCTATAGAGGTGCTGAATATATTGTAGAGTTTATACCTAAAGTAAAACTAGATTTAATAGTTGAGCAAAAAGATGTAGAATCAGCTGTAGAAGCTATTGCATCTGCGGCAAGAACTGGTAAAATTGGTGATGGTAAAATATTTGTAAGTTCTATAGAAAAAACTATTCGTATTCGAACTGGTGAAGAGGATGAAGAAGCAATTTAATTGTAAAAATATGAACAGTATAAAAGAAGGGGCTTTATTTATAGCTGACTCTCATTATCCCCATCATGGAGATAATTTTTTAGTACTTTTAGAGAAGATTGATTTAGGAGAGCTTGTGACTCCACAGCTCTTTTTAATGGGTGATAATTTTGATCTTCTCTTTGGATATAATGAATATATTCAAACTTTTTCCATTAAAGCCATAAAACTTTTACAAAAAATATCTCAAACATTAGAAATATATTATTTTGAAGGAAATCATGATTTCCTATTAAAAACTATTTTTTCTGATATAAAAGTATATCCTAGAGAAGTACAACCAGTTATATTTACTCTAAAAGATAAATTTATTGGATTATCTCATGGAGATAGATATAGTACAGGAGTATTTTACAATATTTATTCAAAAATACTTAGAAATAAATATATTATTACTCTGCTTAAACCATTTGAAAAGCTTATCATAAATTATCGTATGAAAAAACTATCTCAAAAGAATATTTGCCATAAATTTTTTGACTTACCAAAGAGAGTTGAGGCGATTATTAGCTGTTATCCAGAAGTTGATTACATAATAGAAGGTCACTTTCATCAGTGTATAATTATAGGAAAATACTATTCTCTCCCATCCCTTGCC
>JADGER010000019.1 GCA_016744315.1 Sulfurovaceae bacterium | reverse complement strand
GACTAATTGGAGTACTCCAAGCCAAATAAATAAGAGCTACAGTATAAAATAGGATAAATGGATAAAATATTTTTTTATTCAAAGGAGTATTTCTTCTATACTTTCATAATGATGTGTAGCGTAGCTTTGTGTTTGGGATGTAATTGCGAGAAGAGCCATTCTATCTGCTAATTCATTACCCTCTATTCCTGAATGTCCTTTGACATGCTTTATAGTAATAGTATCCTTGAGTTCTTCATAGAGTTGGTGTGCTTTTTTGATTAGATCTAAATTTTTTATCTCGCCACCTTTTTTCTTCCAGTTATTCTTTTTCCATCCATAAGCCCAATTTGTAATTGATTCAATGCTATATTTAGAATCAGATAATATAGTAATTTTTATACTTCTCTCATACTCTTTTGCTATAAGCAAAGCCTTGTAGAGAGCATTAAGTTCAGCCGTATTATTCGTACCCATAGCTTCGAATGCACCATATATAAGTGTTGGTTGGTTTTTGTTTGCTCCATAAATAGCCAAACCACTTCCAGATTTCCCAGGGTTTCCTTGGCATCCCCCATCACAATATATTTCTAGGCTTTTTGCTGTTGCTAGTTCTTGAGGCTCTTGTATTTTTTCTATTTTCTGCGTTTTTGGATTATGAAACTTAGTAAGGAGTTTGTAGTTACTTTTGATCTGTTGCTGTGCTTTGAGTGCTAGATTCCCTCGAAGCATTATCAATAGATTTGTATCTCCTACACTGAGTTCTCTATCAATAAGACTCTCTTGCCAATTATCACTAAGAGGAAAGCTAAGACCTAAGAGTTCAGATTGAGCTTTGTTTAGGGTATCAGAATAAGAGGCAAGGTCTATAAGTTCGGTGGTGAGAGTGATTTTTTTCATAGTATCTCTTAAATTTTTAAGAAGTTATCCAGCATCTCATACCCATATTCACTCATAATAGATTCAGGATGAAATTGAACGCCGTATATATCTTTATCTTTTATTTGTAAAGCCATTATTTCATTATCATCTAGGCTATGGGCTGTAGGGATAATGATTTCTGGTAGGTTATCTTGTTTTACTGTAAGTGAATGGTATCTTGTGGCTCGAAATTCATTAGGAAGAGTTTTGAATATTATTGTCTCTTTATCTATTTTGACTTGTGATGTTTTCCCATGCATCATATTTTTGGCTCGTATTACTTCTCCACCATAGGCTTGGGCAATACTTTGATGACCCAAACAGATACCAAACATTGGTATAGTATCCCCAAACTCTTTGATAACATCTAGCGTTACACCTGCTTCATTAGGTGTAGCAGGGCCAGGGGATAAGATAATTTTTTCAGGGTTAAGAGCTTTTATTTCATTTATACTCATCTCATCATTACGAATGACTTTTAGGTCTGCGCCTAATTCTTGGCAATACTGAACTATATTATATGTAAAACTATCATAATTATCTATCATTAAAATCATCTATCAACTCCTTATTACAATTAAAAATTATTATAACCAAAAAAGGAAAAATAGTCTTGACTTTTTATGAAAACTTTGTAAAAATATACAAAAGGATTACTATGCACTATTATTACGGATACGATGAGTTTCTTAAAGATTCCAAAGAGTTAACAGAGAGAATAAATTGGAAATTTGATACGATTATTGGTATAGCCAGAGGAGGGTTAACACTTTCTCATTTTTTGGGAGAGTATTATAATATACGAGAAGTTTATGCTATTAATACTATTGGCTATGAGAATACTCAAAAGCTAGAAAATACCAAAGTATTTAATTTACCTAATTTAGAAAATGCAAAAAATGTTTTGATAGTGGATGATATTGTAGATAGTGGAGATACTTTGAATCTAGTTCTTGAAACTTTGCTCAAAGAATATCCTTCTGCTACATTTAAGTCAGCAGCACTATTTTATAAACCAACTGCAAGTATAAAACCAAATTGGTATGTGCAAGAAGCCAAAGTTTGGATTGATTTCTTTTGGACTGTTGATTTATTAGGCAATAAATCAAGAGAATAATAGTTATAATTATAAGATATTAAAACAGGAATTTATAAATGAAAAAAAGAACCAAAATCTTAGCTACCATAGGACCCGCCTCTGACTCATTAGAGCAAATCACTGCACTTATGCGTGCTGGTGTAAATGTATTTCGTTTGAACTTTAGTCATGGTACACATGAGTATCATTTGGCAGTACTCAATAGAATTAGAGAAGCTATCAAAAGTACAGGGCTTATCACAGGTATTTTACAAGATATTAGTGGTCCAAAAGTAAGAGTAGGAATGCTCAAAGAGGATTTTAATCTCAAAAGAGGTGATAGTATTGATTTTGTTAAAGAGACTATAGAAGGGTATAAAGTTTCTGATGGAGCATATAAAGTAAGTATTAATGAAAATAGAATTTTAGATCAGCTAGAAGTTGGTGATGCTATTTATATGTGTGATGGTATTATTCATGCAACAGTTTCAGCTATTGATGAAGAGAGTGTTGGAGTGATTGTTCAAAATGATGGCAAACTCTCTTCACGAAAAGGTGTTAATTTCCCTAATACACATTTAGGTATAGATGTAATTACTCCAAAAGATGCTAAAGATATATTATGGGGTGTAGAAAATGATGTAGACTTTATGGCTATTTCATTTGTTCAATCAGCCAAAGATATGGAAACTGCTAGAGCAATAGTTGCTAAACATGGTGGGTCAACACAACTTTTTGCCAAAATAGAAAAATTTGATGCTATAGAAAATATAGATGCTATACTTGAAGCAAGTGATGGAATTATGGTAGCAAGAGGTGACCTAGGTATTGAAATTCCTTACTATAGAGTTCCAGCTATGCAAAAAATGCTTATTCAAAAGGCTAACAATAAAAATAAACCAGTTATTACTGCAACACAAATGCTTCTATCTATGACAACACATGAGACTGCTACAAGAGCAGAGATTAGTGATGTTGCAAATGCTGTATTTGATGGAACAGATGCTGTAATGCTTTCAGAAGAGAGTGCTGTTGGGCATAATCCAGTATTGGCTGTTGAGACTATGGTGAATACTATTAAAGCTGCTGAAGAAGATTATCCTTTCCATAAATTCTCACACTTTGATATGTCTGATGCAGGAGATAATATAGATGAATCAGCTGTACGCCTTTCTCATAGTATAGATACATCAGGAATTATTGCTATGACTGCTTCAGGAGCATCAGCTAAGAAAATTGCTCGTTATAGACCAAGTAGAGATATTTATGCTGTAACTCATGATAGAAAATCTGCACAATCATTAACTATAGTATGGGGAGTTGTTCCAGCATTTTCAGTCAAAAAAGAGGGATTAAGTCATATCATAGCAGAAGTTATGAAAGAGGGAAGAAGAAGAGAATTATTTGATAAAAATAGCTCTTATATCCTAACAGCAGGTGACCCTGTAGGTGCTCCAGGTTCTACAAACCTTATTAGAGTTATTAGAGGTGACGAAAAAGATTTCTTTGTATAATTAATAGAAGAAGCATATCAAATCCTAATAAGCCTCATAGGATTGATATGTTTTGAGTTTTTGGTAGCTTCAAAGATTAATTTTTTGGAGACTTTGCCAATAACATAACCTTTTTCTATTCTACTACCTTTATGGAGGTTGGGAGCTATTTTGGAAAGTCCTGCGTAGACTGTATGCATTTGGCTTCCATGGGCTACAACTACAACTTTTCCTAGCATACTGCTCACACCTGCAAATACAACTTTACCATTGAGTACATTATAAACTTTGGCATTACTGCTAGGAGCTTTGAGTGTAACTGATTCATTAAATATTTTAATCTTATAGATGGGATCAGTATATGTACCAAATCCTTTGATTAACTTTGCTCCACGCAGAGGGGAGATAGTTTTCCCTCCTCTGTAGGCATAGACTTTATTCTTTTTATACGAAGATCCCAAACTCTTTTTTTTCTTTTTTTGTTTTCTAGGTTTGGTGTTGTAGACAACTTTCTCTCCTTTTTTTCTTGCCACTTCTCGTGCTTTTTTTCGTGCAAGTCTTTCTGATTTTTTGCGTTTTGCCTCTTTTCTCATTGCAGCTTTTTGTTCGGCTATACGCTTTTTTTCTGTGGCTAGCTCTTTTTTTTGAATAATATTAAGATTAGCAAGTGTTGATCTGAGAGCATCTTGTTTATCTAATGTGGATTGGAGTTTTGTACGATAGGCATCCTCATTTGAAGAGAGTTTTTCTAATATGGCTTGTTTTTCTGTTCGTTTTTTCTTATATTCATTTCTTTGTTTTGTAAGAGAATCAATTTTATTTTTAAGAGATATCCTATCTTTTATAATTTTTTTCTTTTGTTTTTTCCATTTATGAATTTGTCCCTCTAATGATTTGAGTGTTTGTGCATTTTGTATTTTATAGAGCTGGTACATCTCTTGTTTGATAATTGATTCTCTATTTGCTTCATGTGATTGTGTCATCGCATGAATAACAGAAAACTGTTGTGAGAGTAGGTTTACATATTTTTCTTTTTTCTCTTCAATATCTTCAGTGATTTCTGCTAAATTATTATTATATTCTGTTAAGGTGATTTTTGATTTTTTATAAGAAGATGCATTTTTACGGTACTCTTGACTTAATCCCACAAGTTTTTTATTAAGTTGCAAATTGTTATTTTGTTCTTGTTCAATATCTTTTGCAATTTTGTCTAGTTGACGGCTTACTTTTTTTTGTTGTGCTACACTTTGATTAAGATTTTTAGTAGAAGATTTTATTTTTTTGTCTGTACCTGTAGCTATAAGAAGAGAACTACTGATAACAATAGATAAAAAAATTTGTATAACTATACTTTTTTTCATCAACTACTCCTTGGTACTAAATACCACTAAATAGACCGATACAAAAACAATAAAAAGAGCTGTGGCTAAAAGTATAAGAAAATCAATAGGCTGAAAAAGGAGATCTTGCATTTCTAGGAGTATATCTATATGACTCTCTTCTGCCCATCTATATTTCAAAAATAAAAACATACTACTTGTTAATACGGTAGAGATAATTCCATCAATAAATGCCACCTTGAAGAGTATTCCACTTCTTAGCATTACAGGTGCACCAAAGGTTTCCATTACTTGCATTCTCTCTTTGTGTGCATAGCTCCAAATCTCCATCTGTTTGATAACAAGAAAAAAGCTTACCAAAGACATAAAAATAACAAAGGCTTTAAAAGTAAATTTAATAAAACTAAAGAGCGTATAACTTGCACCATAGCTATTGCCAAAAGTCTCTACCCTTTTGATTCTATCATCTGCTTCGAGATAGGCTTTGATATGTTCTAGTGTAGAGGTATGAAGATAACTATCAAACTTAATATTATAAAAATGTGGCAGAGCATCAAGAATTTTTTGTGTGCTTGATTTACTCATGCCTTTAGCTATCTGCTTGGCGAGTTCCTCTTTTTTGACTGCTTCACTTTGATTGATATGAGAATCAAGTTCCATAAAATCTGCCAAGGATATAGGTTCTGAGGCTACTATAAACATAGAATAGCCTTCTCGTAGATTCTTTTCATAATTTGTTGTTGTACGATCAAATACAAGAAAAAATTCTACTCCCAAAAGTATAGCCATCATAGGAAAAATAAAAGTTAGATGGTTTTTAATGAACTTCATACACACCCTTATTTTCTATAATAAAGTGTCTATACGGGATACTAAAAATAGCAGGAATACGGTGTGTTACAACTAAGACAGTTGTTTCTAGTTGTCCACAAGCATTTTCCATCAAATCCCAAATAACATTGGATGAGTAATCATCAAGATTTCCTGTAGGCTCATCTGCTAATATCAAAAAAGGATTTTTGGACATAGCTCTTGCTACACCTACTCTTTGTTGCTCTCCACCACTAAGTTCTAAAGGATATTTATTGATATGGTCAGAGAGTTTGACATGTTTTAGTAATCTTTTTGCCTGAGTCTGTTGCACATCCATAGAGTATCCAGAGATAATCAATGGTAAAACAACATTTTTAGCTACAGTCCATTCGTTAATAAGTTTATAATCTTGAAAAACAATACCCAAATGTGTACGAAGCCCTTGAAGCTTTGATCGTGGGATATTAATCATATCTAATCCACCCACCATTAAACTTCCTGAAGTTGGTTTGATTTGTCCATAAAGAGATTTTAATAAAGTTGATTTTCCGCTACCGCTAGGTCCTGTAATAAATACAAATTCACCTTTTTTCACAGAAAAAGAGGCATCTTTGATAATATCAGTATGACCATAAGAGAGTGTTAGGCGAGAAGCGTTAATCACAATATTACTAGACATCCAAAAACTCCATAATTTTTTTATGAGCTAGATAATTAACTACTGTTTTGACAGGAACAGAGGCATAATATCTACATGACTTTTTATCAACAAGAATATATTTATGTTCAGGTCTATCAAAACTACCAAATGCACATTTAATTAATAATGCTTCTTCAGCTATAGTATATACTCGTTCAAAGTGGATAAAAAACCCATCACCTAGAATGGCTTCTTTGGGTAAGTTATCTTTTATATTACTATTATATCTTATATTATTGAATATAAACTCAATATCAAGAGACTTTGTTGGGGACTCTTCTTGACACATAAGATGTACTTCATAAATATCTTTTTCTTGTCGTTTCCAACGAGCTTCATATTTGCTTGTTACTGCTAGGTCTTTGTTTTTGTCTATTGTAACTTTGGCTGTAGGAATATCAAAAAATGTTTCCATACTATACCAAAAATATTTATGGCTATCTGTACGAAGTTCCAGAGAACCCTCTTTACTTAATACGCGTAGGGATTCTTCTGTAAAACTAGGACTAATAACGCGTCTATGGGGCTTTTTGTCCCAAGGCACAGGAAAATGAACAAAAATTTGTTCACAGCTATTAGATGGTAACATCTCCAACAGAAGTCTCGCATCATAATTGACTACCCAAATGTTTTCTATCCCTTGAATCCCTATCTGTTTGAGAACTTGTTGGGCTGAGGGTGTATGGATTTCAATACCAATATAAAGTATATCAGGGTTTTGTTCTGCTTGATAGAGCAAATGGCGACCACTCCCAAACCCCACCTCTATAGCAACTTTCTCAAAAGGAAAGTCAATATTTTCAAAATCTTTAATCTTTTTAAAATATTTTGATGACAAAGGAGGCTTTGTATTAGAAAGAGCAATATTATTATGAACTACTTCTAAGTCTAACTCTTGGGATATAGTATGTAAAGCTTCTTTTATAAGATTAACTTTTAGAGGTCGAGTGACTTTATCATACTTTATCATATCTAGTTTTGTATCTTTTTTGAGTTGTAATAAAAACTCTTCTCCACCTAACTCTACACCAAAAAGGTAATCCTTACTATTGAATGAATCTGCTCTAAATGTAATAATAGAAGATTTTGAAACAATACTTTCAAGTAAAGTATGAGTAAGGGGAGTAGTTTTGATATGTGGCATGGGATTCTCTTTTTATTGAAGTATTTATAGTAGGCTATGAAAGACTAAATTAAAATTAATGCCGTAGTATACCATTATTTCCTAAACCACCCACTAACCTTGTTTGGTGCTATCTGTTTGTCTACAAACTCTTTATCAAAATAAGCAGTTAAAAATTGCTTCATATCATCAAAAAGTGGTGCTACAAATTGCATTTTTTCTCCTGATCTAGGATGGATAAGATAGAGTTGATAGGCATGGAGATTGACCCTAGAGACTTTATAGCTTTTACTTTTGTACCCATAGAGAGCATCTCCTAATATATGTCGTCCAAGAGTTTCTAAATGAACTCGTATTTGGTGGGTTCTTCCTGTAAAGAGTTTGGCAATAATAAGTTCTGTATTTCCTTTGCCCTCAGCCAATTTTACAAAAGCAGTTTTTGCCTCTTTGCCATTGTCTACTATATCCATTTTTAGACGATTTTTTGGATTTCTGCCTATAGGTTTATTGATAACAGTATCATCTTTCAAAGGACAATCAATAAGTGCTAGATAGTATCGTCCCATACTTTTCTCTTGCAATTGTTCGCTAAGTTTTTGATGGGCTTCATTGTTTTTAGCTACTACCAAAGCACCTGTAGTCTCTTTGTCTATACGATGGACTATCCCGTGGCGTTCTTCTCCTGATATAGTAGACAGAGAGATACCACGATGAATAAGCCAATCTACAAGTGTAGGTTCTTTTACACTAGGAGCAGGGTGGATTACTAATCCACTTGGTTTATTCACAACTAATATATCATCATCTTCATAAAGTATCTCTACATCAAAATCAATCTTAGCAGGCTCTTTTTTTGTAGCTTCTAAAAATTGATAGCTAACTCTATCACCGATAACTAACTTATAACTTGTTTTAGTAATAACTCGTTCATTAACCTGTACAAGTCCATCTTTGATAAGTTTTTCTATCTGATTACGGCTAACTTGTAAGAGACCTGATAAAACTTTATCTACTCTTCCTGATTGTTCTATAATTACTGTGTTATTCATTTATATCATCCCTATCCCATCTTTCTGGGTCTAATAGTGTGTCATCATGGATATGTTTAAAAGATGCTTCTATCATTTTGAATATATTACTATTTTCTTGTTCTAGCTCTTCTAGCCATCTTTTGGTTTTTTCTCGTGCATGAGGGAGTTTGATATTTTTGAGCATGGCAGGGCATGATTCATCTCCTATAGCTTGGAGATTATTATCATCAGCAAAGGCTCTTAGTTGTTTTTCACGAGTTTGGATAAGAGGTCTAATGAGGTGAAAACCTCTCTCTGTTTTGTAGATAGGAGCCATAGAACGAATGGAGCCGTTATAGAACATATTCATAAAGAAACTCTCAACAGCATCATCAAAATGGTGACCTAGGGCTACTTTATTAAATCCATGTTCTTCAGCATAATTATATAAAGCACCGCGACGCATTCGAGAGAAGAAAGAGCAAAATGAGCTATTTTCACGGATAGCATTTTGGGATATATCAAAAATACCTGTATTATAAACAGTATGTTTAATATTATTTTCTATACAGTGATCTTTGAGATATGTATAATCTTCATTAGGCATTCCATATTCAATAGTACAGGCTTCAAACTCAAAGTTAAAAGGAGCGTGTTTTTGGATATAAGCTAGGGCATGGACTAGAGCCAAAGAGTCTTTCCCACCACTAAGTCCTACTAATACTTTGTCTCCTTCGCTAATAAGGCGAAAGGTAGCATTTGTTTTTCCCACAACTTTGAGTAGTTTTTTGCTAAGGTTGACTTTGGGTTTTTGTCTTCTTTGATTACTGTTCAATACTCTCTACCATCTCTAAAATAAAATCTGCACTTACTTTTGCCGAACCTTCCAAAAACTTATCAAAATCAAAACCAGCATCCATATCTGCACTATCACTTATGGCTCGTAGGATAAAGAATGGAATATCAAGAGCATTACAAACTACTGCTACACTTGCCCCTTCCATTTCTAATGCATGGGCATCAAATGTTTTTGAAATCCAGTTTTTGCGTTCTACATTTGCTACAAATTGATCACCTGTAGCTATGATTCCCTCTTTGAGTGGGAGTCCTTTTTTAACGGCTATTTCTTTGGCAATTTTTCTAAAATAGGGATCAGTAGGGATACAAACTTCACCCTCAGGTACAAATCCATGAGGATGACCAAAAGCTGTAATATCCAAGTCATGTTGACATAATCCATCGGCTATAACCAAATCACCAATATCCAAATCAGGATCAATAGCTCCAGCTACACCAGAAAAGAGTAATCTATCACATTTAAATTTCTCTATAAGTATAGTTGCTGTGAGTGCTGCAAATACTTTACCAATTTTAGAATAGGCTATAACTATTTCTTTCCCTGCATATTCTGCTTGATAGTATGTATTGGCTGCATATTCACTTTTGCGTATATTTGTAACTTTTGATAGAAGTGGTTCTATCTCTTCTGGCATTGCACCCATGATGGCTATTTTCATTTTTGTTCCTGTCGTGATAATTTGATTTTGGATTATAACATAATCACTATAGTATAATAGCAAAAAAAGATAGCAAAGGTCAAAACGACATGAAACTCCAACCAATATCTATATTAGGTACTAGCTCTGATTCGGGCAAATCAACACTTACTTTTGTTATTGCCAAGATACTCCAAGAGCTTGGCTATAGTGTAGCTCCTTTTAAGGCTCAAAATGTTTCTAATAATGCTATGGTATGTGATGACCAAAGAGAAATAGCTGTTGCCCAACATTTTCAGGCATCTATCTTGGGAATACCTACCTCGTATCATCTTAATCCTATCTTACTTAAAACAGGTCGCCGTAGTCACTCTTCACTTATTGTAGAGGGGAGGGTAGTTGCTGATACAAAAGTACTAGATTATTATAAAAATCTTGATAGGCTTAAACCAGCAGTCAAAAGCTCTTTTGAGTATCTTTATAACAAATATGACTGTGTAGTATGTGAAGGGGCGGGGAGTCCTGTGGAGCTTAACCTTATGGATAAAGATCTTTCTAATATTTATACAGCAACAGAGTTTAAAACCAAAATAATTCTTGTAGCAGATATAGAAAAAGGAGGAGTTTTTGCTTCTATATGGGGAGTGTATAATCTACTGCCTAAAGAGTTACGAGAGAGCGTAATAGGAGTTATTGTTAATAAATTTAGAGGAGATTTAAGCCTTTTTGATGAGGGAGTTCGTATTATCCAAGAGGAGTTTGGAATACCTGTATTAGGAGTACTTCCTTATATGCCATTTAATTTAGGTTTTGAGGATTCTCAAAGTTTGATAAATTATCAACAAAAAAGTGATAGCAGTGCCAACAGAGTAGGTGTTATTGCTTATCCTACTATGAGTAACTATAATGACTTTGAACCCTTAATTGCCAATCCCAAAGTTTCATTGGAGTTTATTAAATCAAATATATCATTAGAGGGCTTTGATAGAGTAATACTTCCAGGGTCGAAGCTTGTGATGCAAGATTTGCAATGGCTCAAAGAGTCAGGACTTTTTGCCCAGCTCCAAAAGACTAGAACACCTCTACTTGGTATTTGTGGAGGCTATCAAATGATGTTTAGAAAGATTATAGATAATAATGCGATAGAGTCAGAGAATCCAAGAGAAATGGATGCTTTAGGTTTTATTAATGATGATATTATTTTTGAGAAAAAAAAGATACTTAAACGAGGAGTCTATACTCTATTTGGTAAAACAGTCAATGGCTTTGAAATTCATCATGGTATCTCTGCTAAGTATCCACTCTCATATCAATCAGAACATATCCAAGGTACTTTTGTACATGGTTTATTTGATGATGAGGTATTTGAAGTATATAAGAAAGAGACAATAGAGAACTTTGTCAAAACAATGAAGAGTAAACTAGATGTACAGAAGATAGTAGAGAGTATCTCAGCAAAGAAAGAGGGAGAAATATTATGAAACTATTATTGATTATTGTAGTAGTAGTTATTATTTGTATGGGAGTCATTTATGGTATAGGTAGCTATCTAGTACAAGCTAGACCATCTATTATTGGTGCAGTCCCAAATGATCTAAAAAATACTGTAGCAGTCTCTTTTCCTAGTCAAAGTGGTTCTCAGCTCTCTGGTTGGTTTATGCAGTCTAATCAAAAAAAAGGTGCTGTTCTTTTGTTACACGGGGTAAAATCTAATAGACTTCAGATGTTAAATAGAGCTAGGTTTTTGCAAAAAGAGGGATATTCTGTACTTTTATTTGATTTTCAAGCAGAGGGAGAGAGTCAAGGGGAGAATATAACATTTGCTTACTTGGAATCATTAGATGCACAGAGTGCTTATGAGTATTTGGAACAAAGAGTTATGGGTGAAAATATTGCTGTTATTGGTATCTCTTTAGGTGGTGCATCAGCCCTCCTTGGTACGGTTTCAAAAAAAGCAAAAGTAATGATTTTGGAAAGTGTTTACCCTACTATCAATGAAGCGATTAAAAATCGTTTAGAACTTTATATAGGTTCTTTTGCTAGAATTTTTTCTCCATTACTTACACTGCAATTAAAACCTCGTTTGGGTATTAGTATGGATGATTTGCGACCTATAGATAAAATAGAAAATGTTTGTGGAGCTGTTATGATTATAGCAGGTTCAGTAGACCAACATACAAAGCTTGCTGAATCTAAATATCTTTTTAGCAAAGCCAAAGAGCCAAAAGAATTATGGGTTATAGATGGCTTGGGTCATGTTAATTTTGATGAAGCTCTTCCAAAAGAGTATCAAAAGAGAGTTTTAAATTTTTTAGATAAATGGATGTAGCATATTTAATATAATTTAAAATTATTAATATGTTATAGTTTTATTATATTTTAAGTTTGTTTGGTTATATTCCAAATAGGAGTTATTTTATCCTATTTAAAATATGGAGTAGAAAGATGACAAAATATGGAATAGTACTGATAGCATTTATGCTAACTTTTATAAAAGCGGATATTCAAAATGGTGAAGCAGTATATCAAGCTAATTGTGCAACTTGTCATAGTACTAATATGACAGGTGGATTAGGAAGAGATTTTAATTTGGTATCATATGAGAGACGCAAAAAAGATATTATACAATATGCAAAAGATCCCTATTCTCTTTATAAAGAGTTTGGTTATAGTGCAAATGCAATGCCAACTTTGCCTTTGACTGACCAAGAATTTCAGGATGTAGGAGATTATATTGATTCGTTACAGCCATTTAAGAAATGGATGAAGAAATAGTTTTAGCATATCTAATTTATTTACGCTAAAATAAATATTATTTAATTAAGGATATAACATGACCGTGGATGCACAGCTAATAGAGCATATGATGGAACCAAAAAATTATGGGACTTTAGAAGATTCTAATAGTGAGGGATTAGGTAAAAATCCTCAAAATGGTGAGAAGGTAATAATTTATCTTAAAGTCATTGAAGAGGAGGGTGAATTGGTGATAGAGGATATCTCTTTTCAGGCTATTGGCTGTTCAACTACAGTTGTTGCAGGTTCTATGATTACCCAAGAAGCAAAAGGATTAAGCTTTCATGGGGCTACAAATCTTATTACTGCCACAATGAAAATTTTAGAAAAAGTACCACCTGAAGATGCAGCCTGTTCGGAGATGGTAGCCTTAGCACTCAAAGCATCAATGGAGACCTATACTTTACGCCAAACAGATAAAGATCATCCAAGTGTGACTTATCAAATTACAAATGATTGTACACCAAAAGAAGAAGGAAATCAGTAAATGAAAGCATTAGCAATTAGTATGCATGAAGCATGGCTAGCAACATTGATGGCAGGGTTTATGAGTAAGACTACGAGTAAGCAAAAGTTATTTGATTTTTCAGATATATTATTCCGTCATTTTACTTGGATTGAAGAAGAGATGGTTGTGGCAAAAGAGGGATATGATTATAATCGTGAGGCTGTTCCTATAAAGGTAGAGAAGTTGAGTGTAATTTTGCATAATATTATCCAAAGACTCAATCAAATTGATTTACAATTAGCTGTAGTAAGCCCTGATCTCTCGCATCGTATTACACATGATATTAAATATATCACAGGAGTACTTGCACAACTTCCTGATGAAGAAGTTACTGCTTTTAATACTCTAAGAAAACTTGATGATATTGAGTTGAGTTCAGAAGCAACAGATGCTTTGACTCTTTTTCTTTTTGAAGAGAGTTATAAAGAGTATGAGTTGATTATGATTTATAATTATCTCAAAGCCCATAGTTCTGATGCTTATATTAATCGTATATTTCAAATACTTGTAGATGAGAGTTTTTTCCATCTCAAAAGTTTTGGAGATATGATGGCAAAAATGGGAATATTAGGTGTGCCACGCACAATTTTTAAAGAGATGTATCAAGTAGAAGATATAGAAGCCTTTTTCTTAGCAGGAATAGATGAAGAACTTGCAGCCAAAGAAGAGTGTAGAAAACTCTCTGAAGCAGTAGGAAGTAATAGTCCCCAGCTTGCTCAATTCTTTGATTTTATTAATAACCAAGAGAATTATCATATATCATTAATGAAAGATGCTCTAGCACACTGGGAAAAGGACAAAAATGTCTAAGCATTATACCTCTGTTATCTCTTCTATTTTTGGAAAGTTTGCAGGTGCTAAATTTTCTCCATTTATGCAATATATTATTAATAGTAGTTATATCTCTTTGATGGGGCTAGATATGCGTGAATTTAAAAAGCCTTGTGATTATCCTACACTTAATTTACTTTTTACAAGAGCATTATCTACAGAGAGAAAAATGCCTGAAGATAATACTATTATTGTCTCTCCTGCTGATTCTCTTGTAAGTGATTATGGGATAATAGAAGATGGAAAAGCACATCAAATCAAAGGTATGTCATACTCTCTTAAAAAGCTTCTTGGAGATAAGTATATAGGATCAGCCGAAGCACTAGAAGGAGGAGATTATGTCAATCTTTATCTTTCACCCAAAGATTATCATAGATACCATATTCCTATGGATATGACAATTTTGAGCCTTACACATATTCCAGGAAAGCTTTATCCTGTTAACTTTCCTCTTTTGCGTAATAAATTAGATCTTTTTATTGAGAATGAAAGAGTAGTTATTGAGTGCGAAGATAGTAGAGGTTCTCTACATTTTCTTGTTTTAGTGGGTGCATTAAATGTAGGAAAGATGGTTGTAGAATTTGAACCAGCTATCAAGACTAATAGCGATGCTACACAAACAAAACATTATACTTATAAAAATCTTGAACGCAAAAGAGGAGACCTCTTGGGTTGGTTTGAGATGGGATCTACAGTATTAATGTTTAGCCAAAAAGGTGCATTAGTTACAGAAGTAGCAATTAACCAAAAGATTAGTTTTGGAGAGAAGATGGGACATATAAAAGCTGAAGAGCTTTAGTAAATAATTCTAGCAAGATAAAGCCCTTGGGGTGGGGCTAGGGTGTTTGTCTGTTTTGTGTGAGCATCAATTTGGGCTTGAAGTTGGCTTAGTGTTAATTGCCCCTTTGCACAGAGCATTACAGCTTCTACCATCATTCTCACTTGGGCTCGTAAAAATCCATTGGCTTGAAAGTATATATAGTGATAATCTCCTCTTGATATATAGCTAGTAGAGTAAATTTCTCTTATAGTTGTATGCACTACAGAACCAGTTTTATAAAAATATTTAAAATCATGTTTCCCTTCAAAGAGTTTAAGAGCTTTTTTGAGGATACTTTTATCAAAGAGAGGATAATGGGCTATATAATTTTCTTCAAAGAGTGATGGTTGCTTTTGTTTGAATACATATCTATAGACTCTTTTTTTGGCACAAAAACGAGCATGAAATTTCTCATCCACAAAAGAGATATGTTTGATATATATTTTTTTGAGTTTTCTATTAAGTTCTTTTTTGAGTTTTTTTGTATCCTTCCAAAATACAGGAAGCTCAAAATCTATTACTTGCCCTGAGGCATGTACTTTGGCATCTGTTCGACCACTGCCTTGAATTGGTGAATTGATATGTAAGCTTTGTAAGGCTTTTTCTATTTGAGTAGTTACTGTATTGGAAGTACTTTTTTGTTTTTGAAATCCTTTAAAAAAGCTCCCATCATAAGAAACCACAGCTTTGACACGCATTAGAAATATCTACTTATTGTACGCTGAAAGAGCCAATAGCCTATAAATATACACAGTGTAATCATGGCAAGCGTAAGCCAAATAGTCCCTACTTTATTAAGAACTGATGCTATAGTATAAAAAAATCCTGTAGTTAAACCAATAATCATAAAAGAACGATTTTTTTGGTAACGAGGATTAATAATGGTAAATGAGGCAATTATATAGAGTGAAAGAGGTGGTATAAGACTAACAAACAAGAAAAATAGAAGTTTTCGTTTTCTTTGATCATTGGTAAATGATTTTTTCCAATATGTGCCAATCTCTTCAAATTGATATCGACTACGACTTAAAGTATCAAAGACTCTGAGTGTATCATAGTCAATTTGTTGGATTGTATTTGGTGTAAAGGTGTACCCTTTTCCATTGAGTAAAGTCAGAGAAAATACACCATCTTCTTTTTTTATATCTCCTCTTGATGCAGAAAATATTTGGTTGGAATTATTTTGATCTTGACTAAATATTACCATATTTTTATACAAATCTTTTTCTTGATCTTCTATATAAATATAGTGTCTTCCAAACTTTTGTCCTAGTTCTTCAGGGATAATATTAAATGCCATCTCTTCGGTTTTGATATGCTTAAAAGATGCATAGAGCTGTTTACTTTGAGGCATTGCACCAAAAGAAATAACAAATAAGAGTATAGAAAATAGTCCAGCAATAGCAAGAAGAGGATAAATAAGTCTTTTAACTGAGTATCCTAATGAAAAAAGAGCAATAAGTTCATTATCTGAAGAGAGCCGAAGAAACACCGTCGCCACACTTGCAATAAATGATATAGGAAGTGCGTAAAAGATAATAGCAGGAATATAATAACTAAACAGCTGTATAAGTTCAGAAAATGTAATCTGAATTTTAGCTGTTAGAAGAGATATTTTGACCAAATATATTAACGATATAATAAAGAAAAATGGTATAAAAATCGTTAAAAACGATTTGCTAAAGTTAATAGATAGGTATGACCTAATACTAACCATATAGTATCCAGTTGAGTAGTTGTAGAGATTGAGTATCAAATAGGTATACAATAAAGGTAGCAAGAGCTAAAAATGGAACAAAAGGCACCATTGTATCTTTTGCCATAAGAGATGGGATAATTGCTAAAAGAGCTGATAAAAAGAGAGCAATAAAAAAGAGTGGAAAGCCAAGAAGAGCCGCCATAGTTCCTGCTACAATGACATCAGCACTCCCCATAGCCTCTTTTTTGAAGATAAAACTAGTGGCTAGTCCCAAGAGAAATAATCCTCCTCCTGCTAAAAGAGCATTTATAATTGCGTCAATAAATTCTGGCTGAATAAGAGCCATAAGCAGAGCAAATACATTTACAGAATCAGGAACAGCAAAATATTTAAAGTCTATCATTACAAGAGCAAAAAGAGCTGTAAATGAGAGTAAGATAGCAGGGAGATACCACTCAAATCCTACTTTTAAATAGAGAATAACAAATATTAATCCTGTAATAAATTCAACAATAGGATACTGTTTTGAGATAGATTCTTTACAGAATGCACACTTTCCACCTAGAAAAATCCAAGAGAATATAGGAACATTATGATACCACTTAAGAGAAGTGTTACAACTTTGGCAGTGTGAAGCAGGGAATGCTATGCTCTCATCTTTTGGAATACGATAAATGACGACATTCAAAAAAGAGCCAATAGTGATTCCAAAAATAAAGAGAGTTATAATAGTAAATGTTGTTTCCATGATTAGATACCTCCAAAGCGTCTAGTTCTTTGTATAAATTCATCAATAATTGAGATAAGCTCTTCTGTCCCAAAATCTGGCCATAGTGTTTTGGTAAAAAAGAGTTCACTATAGCTAAGTTGCCAAAGTAGATAGTTAGATACGCGTCTTTCACCACTTGTACGAATAAGAAGATCTATATCTTGATATGGTGTATCTAAAGCCATTCCAATAGATGATTCTGTTACTTCTTGACCATCTTCAATTACTCTATTGACTGCACGAACAATCTCATCTCGTCCACCATAGTTGAGTGCTAAGACTTGTGTAAGACTAGTATTATCTTTTGTTTTCTCTTCTATTGAGTCAATCTGATCTCTAAGATTTTTAGAAAATTTACTAGTATCTCCTATAGCTATAAAACGGATATTTTCTTCTTGATATGTTTTAAGTTCACTTTTTAGATAACGAGCCAATAGTTTCATCAAAAAATCTACTTCATATTTGGGTCGTTTCCAATTTTCTGTGCTAAAAGCATAGAGAGTTACTGTCTCAATAGTAGGATGTGTCGCACAATAAGTTGTAATATGACGAATAACTTCCGCCCCTGCTTCATGACCTTTTGTACGATTTAATCCTTGCTGTTTTGCCCATCTACCATTACCATCCATAATAAGGGCTACATGTTTTAATGTATTATCACTCACGAAGAGAGACCTTGTAACTCATCTAATATCTTTATAGCCAAAGGAAGTTTTTTATCTTTTGGAAGAGGGGTAGTTGCTTGTTTGGTAAGTATTATAATTTCATTATCATCTGTTCCAAAACTCTGAGAGTTTTCTAATAAATTATAACAAACAGCATCTACACCTTTTTGTGTAATGAGTGCTTTTGCATTTTCTAAACCATTTGTAGCATCCATTTCGGCTTTAAATCCTACGGTCACTATCCCATCTTTATTAATAGAGCTTAAAATATCTTCTGTTTTTTTAAGTTCTAATGACCAATCATCTCCCAAAAGTGATTTTTTAAGTTTACCTTTTTGTGGGAACGCAGGAGTATAGTCAGATACTGCTGATACCATAAAGAGATAAGGTTCTTTTTGAATGAGATGTACAGGGTCACTACTATTCATAGTAGCCTTACTCATTTTACCTTTTTTTGCTACACGAACAGCATCTACAGTATAATCCAAAAGCTCTTTAGCACTTTCTATATCAATCACATATACATCACTAGGTAAATCTTCAGAGCCAGAAGATGTAATATAACAAACATCAGCACCTTTGCTATGGAGTGCTAATACAAGTGCTTTTGCCATTTTGCCACTAGAAAAATTAGAGAGGTAACGGACTTCATCAATTTTTTCTTTTGTTCCACCACCTGTAATAACTACTTTACGGTCTTTCCAAAATTCATTGCTATAGAGAGCTTTAATAGATTGTGCTACAATTTCTTGAGGAGTAGCTAATGCACCAAGACCTACATCTCCACAGGCTAGAAGCTTCTCTTGAGGGTGTATAATATGATATTCATTCACAGCTAACATCTTCAAACTTCCTGCTGTATAATGGTTTTGAAGCATTTGTGTATTGGCAGATGGAGCTATAAGTATAGGACGAGGAAATGCTAGTGCTGTTTGTAGTAAAATATTATCAGCTATACCTTTACTAAGTTTATTGAGGCTATTTGCAGTAATAGGAGCAATAACAAAAATATCACACTTTTTACCTAGCTCAATATGATTAAGGTCACTTGCCCAGCTTTCACTCTCTTGGGTTAAAACAGCATGTCTTGTAAGTCCTTCAAATGTAAGAGGAGAGACAAATCTTGTAGCACTAGGAGACATTACCACAAAAACATTGGCTCCAGCATTTACAAATAGTCTTGCTATATCACAAGCTTTATACGCTGATATACTTCCCGTTACACCCAAAAGAATATTTTTATTCGTTAAATCAAATTGCATACTTTACCTTTAGAAGCTATTTTTTAAAAAATTTATAAAAGAATCCAGAAACTCTTTTTAGTTTTACTCTTGATAGTGCTAACTCACCTTTTAGTATATTTTGATTGATAGTAGATCCTGCACCTATAAGTACATCATCTTCTATTTTTAGAGGTGCTATAAGTTGGCTATCACTACCTATGAATACATTTTTACCTATAATCGTCTTATACTTTGCTTTACCATCATAATTACAAGTGATAACACCAGCACCAATATTTGTTCCTTCATCTATAGAAGCATCACCAATATAGGCTAAATGACCTGCTTTCACTCCTCGTAAAGATGATTTTTTGACCTCTACAAAGTTTCCTATATGTGTATGATTGAGTGTACTCTCTGGACGAATTCTTGCCATAGGTCCTACAGAACTATTTTCTACAAGAGCATCTTCAATTACGCAATTACTTTTAATATGAGAAGAGATGATTTTACTTTTGCCTTGGATACTAACACCACTCTCTACAAAACACTCTCCCTCAAAAAGAGCTTGTGAATCTATATAGATAGTATTAGGAAGACGCATACTCACTCCTTGCATCATCCACTGTTCTTTAATTCTATTTTGCATAATTTCTTCAGCTTTAGCTAGATCCAACTTGGAATTTACACCTTTAAACTCTTCTTCTTTTACATATATAGGCTGTACAGTTTTTCTTTCATCTACAGCCATTTTAATAATATCTGTAAGGTAATACTCTAATTGTGCATTATTATTATCTAGTAATGGAATATATTTGTCTATTAACTCTTTTTTGACACAGTATATTCCAGCATTGACGCTTTTTACTTTTTTTTGAACTGCTGTACAATCTTTTTCTTCAACAATTTCAACGACACTCTCTTCTTCAATAATAACACGACCATATCCTGTAGAGTCTTGAAGAGTAATAACACTCATAGTAATATCTCCATCCCCTGATATAAGATCTTGGAGTGAGTTAGTTGTGATAAGAGGCATATCTCCATTGAGTATAAGTACACGCTCATGCTCACAGACGACTCCTTTCATCGCTCCACCAGTACCAGGAAACTGCTGAGCATCTTGTAGATGAAATTTAATACCATCATACTCTTTATTAATAGCCTCTTTAATTCGTGGGGCTTGATGATAGAGTACTACAGTAATATCATTACAAAAACTTTCTACAGCATCAATAGTATGAAAAAGCATAGGTTTGCCAGATATAGGATGTAAAACTTTGGGAGTAGATGACTTCATACGCGTGCCTTGACCAGCCGCAAGAATAATAACAGAGAGAGACATAGAAGTGTGCCTTTTATTTAAAATTGTCATATTATATCTAATTGCTTTTAAATACAAGCACTTATTTTAAGGAAGGTATAGTAATTATAATGTAAGTAAAAGTAATAAATACAAAGAAAAGCAAAAGAATTTAAAAGAATTCACAAAAACCCTTGACAAAGAAAGAAGAAGGGGCTATAATACGCGTCCAACAACACAGAGACCTAGTCAGAGTTTGATTA
>JADGER010000018.1 GCA_016744315.1 Sulfurovaceae bacterium | reverse complement strand
ACCAAAAGATATACTCCTCAGAACAAGTGGAAGCCAAAAATTCTCATTTGAAGGAGAACTTCTTGATATTATAAAAGTAGATGTAATACATATAGCGATTATATCTATAGGTCAGCAATTAGTTGAAATTGTTGTAAGCTCTGAAGAAGCAAAGAGTTTAGAAGTAGGACAAAGCGTAAGCGTAAGCACAAAAGCCTTTACTCCTATAGTGAATGGGTTATAAAAGAATTTTAAAAATCTATGCTATACTCTAAATTAATAATAGTATGGAGTAAAAGAAGATGAAACTATCTTTTAAATATCAATTTATTATCTCTTTTGTTACGCTTGGAGCATTCTTTGTGATGATGATTGCTTATATTAATTTTCAAGCTATTGAAACAACCACACAAAGATTAATTGATCAAAAGATAGAATATCTCAAAACCACAAGTTCCAAACTGCTAGGGAAGCCTTTATCAATCTATGATATTGCTACCATTGATGATATTGTAGGTGGACTCAGCACACTCAAAAGTATCAAGGGTATTAAGGTTGTTGATAAACAAGATAAAGTTATTTCACAAAGTGGTTACAGCAAAATTGATAATACTTTTTTGCAGATCAGACACTCCATTACTCAAGATAATATTACTCTAGGAAGTATTGTTTTTTGCTTAGATTTTAGCAAACACTATCAATATATAGAAAAAAATCGTATACAAACAATACAAATTATTTTTATAGAGATACTTCTCTCAATACTTTTCTCTTATATCATAGGGTATCGCATTTCTCGTGATTTAGAAGAACTTACTACTGTTGCTCAAAAGATTGGTAATGATGTAGATATTGATTTACCTAGTAAGCAAAGTAGTAATGAAATATCTAAACTATCTTATGCTATGAAAGAGATGCAAATAGAGATCAAAGATCGTTCCTGTAGGCTTCTTGAACAACAAAATATGGTTGATAAATATGTCATTATCTCTGCTACAGATTTAGAAGGGAATATCACTTATGCTAGTGAGGCTTTTTGTCAAATATCAGGCTTTACTAAAGCTGAACTTATAGGAGAAAATCATCGTATTGTACGACACCTTGATATGCCAAAAGAACTCTATAAGGATTTATGGCAAACTATCACTCAAGAAAAATCTTGGGAGGGTGAGATTAAAAATTGTAGAAAAGATGGTAAGTTTTATTGGATTAATGCTCATATCGACCCTATCTATAATCGCTTTGACAAACATATAGGATACCGTGCTATTAGAGAGGATATTACCGATAAAAAACGCGTTGAAGAACTCTCTATTACCGATAGGCTTACCAAACTCTACAATCGACTTAAAATTGATGAAGTTTTTGCTTATGAGATTGAACAAGCCAAACGATACCATACACCTCTTGCTATTATTATGCTTGATCTAGATAAGTTTAAGAGTGTCAATGATATTTTTGGACATCAAGTAGGTGATGAGGTATTACAAGCTTTAGCATCTATTTTACAGTCGCAAAGTAGAAGCGTTGATCTTGTTGGTCGTTGGGGAGGAGAGGAGTTTATTATTATTGCACCTAATATCCAACTCAAAGGAGCATTAGTACTTGCTCAAAAGCTTCGCAAAAGTATTGAGGAGCATCGCTTTAATCAAGTTGGACAAAAAACTGCTAGTTTTGGTGTGAGTGAATATATTGATGAAGATACCCAAGAGAGTATGATAGCACGAGCAGATAAAGCCCTCTTTATGGCAAAAAATGCTGGAAGAAATCAAGTAGTCGTTTCTATTGATAATAGTAACTATCAAACATCAGAAGAATTTTAATACTTCTTATTTTTATACACCAACAAATCTTTTTCCGTCAAGTTATCTAATAAAGAAGAGAGATGTTCTGCAGATAAAAGTGTCATTTCTGCATTTTGATTTGCTAGAACTTCAGCAGAAAATCCATTTTTTGAAAATAGTATATAATTATCTATCGTAAGTTCAGCTGTTGTAGCTTTTTGTTTTAATGTCTCAATCATATTTGTTTTGGCTACATCTTTGGAGTATTTACATGCACCTGCCAATAGCTTGCCTGATTTACTTGTTGCTAATATCTCTATGTATGTTTTTTTGTCATAGTAGCACCCAATAGAGGCTATGGGATCGTCTGCAAACTTCTTAGAAAGTTCTTGTGTTACAAGTTCTCGCACTAATAAGTTACTGAGTAAAAAAGAAAAATTTTCTTTTAGCTTCATCCATTTTTGTCTAAACTCAGTGAAATCACCTTCTGCTATACTTTTATAGTTAGGAGAAATCATAGCAAACCAAAAACGCATAAAAGGAAGACTAAAAAGTAGTCTATCAGACTTTAGATTATTTGCTTGTAATGGTTTTTCTATGGGGTAGTCAAATGTGAGTAGACTCTTGTTTTGTAAGTAGTCTATAGCTTCTTCACCCCTATCTCTGCCTATTTTAGCCTTTTTAAATGTATCATGTTCAAACTCCACACCCAATGCCACAATAGATAATAGCTTGTGGTAGACAGGATTATTATGTGTATATCTTGTCATGCTTTTATGAATATCTTCATAATTATGAAGTACTTTTTTTTCGATTAGAGTTTCTATACTTTTGGAACTATCTACACTCCATCCCGTACCACCAAATACAGTAAAGTACTCCAAAGCCACATCAAAATCCTTGATATTATTCTGATAAGCAAAAGAGCGAAAATGTTCTAAAAGTGTTGGGTGTTTTGACATAAGTTTACCTTGTTTTAAATAGCTAATTATAGCTTAAAATTTTTGTACCCATACTATTCTATTTTTAATAGTAAGGAATAACTTTAATAATATTTTTAGTATAATGAATATACTTAGTTTCTATAAATAAAAAGGCTGTCTTATCAATTTACATAATAAAAGTATTTTAAAACTTTTTTTTATTTTTTTATTTTTTTCAATTATTTTATCTGTAGCTCATATTGTGTTAGAAGAACTCTATTTTGCACACAGTACACAAAAGTTTGCTCTGCATAATGCTACTAAAGAATCTCAGGAGAGAGAGTTGATTATGAAAAACTTTCTTACTCAATCAGAAGATACACTCTTGTCAATACGAAAGCTAAAACTTTTTGATAGCTACCTTTCAAAACAAAATAATCAGGAAATATTGGAAGATATTTTTTTAGCCTATGCTAAATCACAACCTACCTTTATGCAAGTGCGATTTATTGATAGAGCTGGGGTTGAGAGAATACGAATTGATAGAAAAAATGAAGAAAGTGTCCCTTATATCGTTCCTCACACTAAACAGCAAAATAAAGCCAGCCGTTATTACTTTGCTGACTCTAAAAGTAAGCCATTAGAAAAGGTTTGGTTTTCGGCTTTAGATTTGAATATGGAACAAGGAAAAGTACAAATCCCATTTACTCCTACTTTTCGGAGTATACTTCCCCTCAAACATAATGGTGAGTTTGGAGGTATCCTAATTATCAACTACTTTATGCAAAACTTTTTGCAAAAGTTTAGCAATACGCCTCTTTATGATATGATTATTTATAATGATCAGGGATACACTCTTTCTCATTATGATGCTAATAAGAGTTGGGGAGCTTTTAGAGAAGAGAAAATTACCATAGCTAAATTATTTCCTAATGAGTATCAAACTATACGCTCTTCCCAATTGCTTCAAAGTGACTCTTTTATATCTCGAAAACTTCATTTGCCAATTTATAACGGAATAAACCTTATTTTACAGCTAAAGAGTAGTTATATCCAAGAGCAGAAGAGTCTTTCACAAAAACAATACTTTTTGATCTCTTCAATTATATTTGGATTTTCATTACTTCTTACTTTGATTATTATCAAATTATTTAGTCGAACACTCCTTAATCTAAATAAAGTTACCCAACTTAATGAATCTCTGCATAATAAAACAGATGAACTTGAATCAATATTAGAGATAGCATTAGAGGGAGTAGCAGTTTTGGATTTGGAAACAAACTATCTTTATTGTAATAAACGATATGAAGAGATTACAGGGTATACGGAAAATGAGTTACGAACGAAATGCTGTTATGATTTAACGGCAGAGAATTTCACCGAACAATCAAAAAAAATATATGCCAAAATTTTGGAAGATGGTTCATATGAAAATTTTGAACGAACCTGCTTTACAAAAAGTGGTCAAGCTAAAATATTCAAATCCTCCATAGCATTAATGCCTGATAAGAAACGCTATCTTGTTACCACAACTGATATTACCCAACTCAAAGAACAAGCCCAAGAGATAGATGAGTATCTAAAGATTATTGATCAAAATATTATTATCTCTAGGACTGATATACAAGGAAATATAATTTATGTATCAGAGCAATTTGCCAAAAGTACAGGCTACTCCAAAGAAGAAATTTTAGGGAAAAATCATCGAATATTTCGCCATCCTGATATGGATAAAAGTATATATAATGATTTGTGGAGTCATATCAGTAGAGATATTCCATGGAAAGGTGTATTAAAAAATAGACGCAAAGACAAAGCTACTTATTGGACAAAACTCTTTATCACACCACAATATAATCTCTATAATGAAAAGATAGGTTATCTTGCTGTGCGTAATGATATTACTGAACAAAAAGAGATAGAAGAAATAGCTATTATTGATGCGCTTACTAATATTTATAATCGACGCTATTACGAAGAGATTACCCCAAAATTTTTGAATGAAGTAAAAAAAGAGAATAACTACTTTGGTTTGGCTATTTTAGATGTTGATAATTTTAAGCTTTATAATGATACTTATGGTCACTTAGATGGTGATAATGTATTAAGAATGATAGGAAAACTTCTTAAAAGTAGCCATGATTGCTGTTTTAGGGTTGGAGGTGAAGAGTTTGTACTCTTTTATAATATAAGCAAACAAGAAGAGTGTATAAATGCTATAGAGACTATTAGAAAGAGTATTCAAGCACTTAATATCGAACATAAAAAAAATGGTAGTTATAACTGTATTACCATATCTATTGGTTTAGTGTGTGAAAAAATAAGCATAGTCAAAGATTTAGATACTATTTATAAAGAGGCAGATAGACGCTTATACAAAGCCAAAAATAATGGGCGTAATAAGGTGGTAAGTAGTTAAGATTAGACCTTAACTTTATCTCCCACCTTACTAAGACTATTCTTTTGTTGTTGCTTGCAAAAAATCTTCAGCAATACTCAAAGGATTTTCAAGACCTATAGATATACGAATCAATCCATCTGTTATCCCAAAAAACTTTTTAGTCTCTGCATCAAAATCTCTATACATTGTACTCCCAACATGGATTGCAAGTGTACGGTTATCACCTATATTTGCTGTTTGTGTCACAAGTTTAAGTTGGTTGAGAAGTGCAAATGCAGACTCTTTATTACCACAATCAAGTGTTACCATAGAGCCAGATCCATTAGAATATCTTTCTTTATATTCTTGATGCTGTTCGTGTGATGGGAGAGAAGGGTGTCTAATCTTATAGCCATCTGTGAGATTCTCTGCCATATATTTGGCAAATATCTCTACACTAGCATTAACCCGTTCTACACGCAGTGCAAGTGTTTCTAAGCCCAAAGTAGTCAGAAATGAACCAAAGGCATTGGCACTCATTCCTATATCTCGTAATGCTCTCTTTTTGCATATAGCTATCATTGCTTTGCTTTTCATCTTATTGACGATAGGGTGCAGTGCTTTGTATTTTTCAGCTAAAAGTTTTTCATCACTTTTTACTACTTCTCTAAACACAGCGATACCACCAAGAGCTGCACTATGCCCACTCATAATCTTAGTAGAAGAGTAGACTACTATATCTGCTCCCTGCTCAAAAGGTCTAACTACAAGTGGTGTAACAGTATTGTCTACAACAAATATAGTTTGATACTTTTTGCAGAGTTCTCCTATCTTTTCTAAATTTGGAAGAGAGAGGCTTGGATTTCCCACACTCTCACACAGCACTATCTGTACACCTGAACGCAAATGCTCTTCTATCTGCTCATATTCATCCACAGCACAGAAGTGACCTTCTACACCAAAACGGTTCATCGTATCAGAGATTAGTGTATATGTCCCACCAAAAAAACCTCCAATAGAGAGTATCTTGTCTCCTTGACCCAAAAATGCAGTCAAAACCATAGCCAAAGCCCCCATTCCTGATGAGGTAGCTATCGCTCCAATACCACCTTCCATAGTTGCTACAACACTCTCTAGCTTCGCATTACTCGGATTCCCCATTCTAGCATAAAGAGGCAATGCAACTTCTCCAGCAAATATAGCTTCCGCCTCCTCGGCATCGCTATACCCAAACGCAGCCGAAGCCACCACTGTAGGAGCTATTGCCCCTTTCTTATTCCCAACTGCTTGCACTAGTAAAGTATTGTATTTTTCAAAATCTGTCATATTGTTTTTACTCTCTTTCTATTTTACTCTTTTGGATATTGAGAAAGTATAGCAAAATCTTATTAGAAAGGTCTATTATGAATAATTTTTGGTTTTTTGAATTGGGATTAATTGGGTATAAATATGTCGAGATAAGCTATCTCGACTTAGAATAAATTATAGAGCTTCTCCGTCTGTTTCACCTGTACGGATTCTTAGTACGCTATCTATTGTTGATACAAATATTTTACCATCACCAATTTTGCCAGTTTTACCTGCTTGAGCTATGGCTTTGATGGCTATATCAGCATATTCATCATTACTTACAATCATTTCTATTTTAATTTTAGGGATAAATTCTACAACATATTCAGCACCTCTGTAGAGTTCAGAGTGACCTTGTTGTCTTCCGTATCCTTTGACTTCTGATACTGTCATACCTTCGATTCCTGCTTCTACCAATGCCTCTTTAACATCTTCTAGTTTAAATGGCTTGATAATTGCTTCAATTTTTTTCATTATTTTTTCCTTTTATAATATATAATCGTAGGGTGGGAGAATCCCACCACATAAGCAAGAGCTTATAGATTTACCGCTTTTTCACCGTGTACATTTTCATCAAGACCGATTTGCTCTGTCTCTTCATCAACTCTACCACCACCAGTGATAATACTCGCTACAAAGAAAATGATAGCTGTCATTATACCACTATATACTATAGTAAGTCCAATAGCTTTAAATTGTGCTAATAACTGTGTACCCATAGAGTAATCATCAGCTACCAAATATGGAGCAATAAATATAGCTGTAGCAATACTACCCCAGATACCAACTAAACCGTGAACCCAAAACGCATCTAGTGAATCATCTACTTTGAATATTTTTTTGAGTTTTGCTACACCGATAAATCCAATGATACCACCAACTAAACCAATAATAATTGCTCCACCAACACCAGCAGAACCAGAAGCAGGAGTAATAGCAACTAGACCAGCAACTGCACCAGATGCACCACCAATAAGTGTAGGAGTTTTATAAACAATCCATTCAGCACTTAACCAACCAATTACACCTAAAGATGCAGCAATATTAGTTACAAGAAAGGCATTAGCCGCAATACCATCAGCAGCAACTTCTGATCCTGCATTAAATCCAAACCAACCAAACCATAGAAGAACAGCACCCAATACAGCAAATACAGGAGAGAAAGGTTTGATAGCAGCTTTGCCATAATCTTTTCTACGACCAAGCATCATAGCTACTACAAATCCAGCAACACCAGCATTAATATGTACAACTGTACCACCAGCAAAGTCCATTTCACCAAAGTTTAGTGTTGTACCACCACCCCATGCCCAGTGTGCAATTGGTGCATAAACAACCAAAATCCATAAACCTGCAAAGATAATAAATGTAGAGAACTTAACTCTCTCAATCATAGACCCAGAAGCAATGGCTACAGCAATTGCTGCAAATGTACCTTGGAATGCTACAAAAAGAAGTTCAGGAATAGTACCAGTGAGTGATTGGTCTGTAATACCTGCAAGTAATAATTTACCAGTACCAAAAAAGTCACCTTCACCAAATGCTATGCTATATCCTGCAACAACCCATACAAGTGTACCAACTGCAAAAGCAATCAAACTCATACCCATAGTATTAAGTACATTTTTGCTTCGCGTCATACCACCATAAAAGAGTGCAAGACCCGCAGGTGTCATAAGCATTACAAATGCGGTAGCTACTAGCATCCAAGCCGTATCCCCTGTATCTAGTTTAGGTGCTTCTTCTGCAAAAGCAACCATTGGCAAGAGCATTGCCAGAAGAGTTAAAAATCTTAACTTCATGTTTTATCCTTTAAAAAGTAATTTTATATGAGGAATAATAACAAGTTAAGAAGTCTATTTTAATCTTTTTATGATTAAATTTTAATCAATGGGTTTTGAGTTCATTATAGAGGCTATCTCGTTCTATAGGTCTAAAGCCACTATTTTTAATCAGTCCTACAAATTCAGCAAGATTCATTCCATGGCTACTTTTGGCTCCTGCTGCTGACTGGATAGACTCTTTTTCGATTGTACCATCAAGGTCATCTGCTCCAAACTCTTGGGCTATTAATGCTAATCCTATAGATGCTGTGACCCAGTATGCTTTGATATGTGGAATATTATCAAGCAAAATACGACTAATGGCATAAGTTTTGAGTATTTCTTGCCCAGTTGGGTACTCTTTGACTTTAAGATAATTATTTTCTTTTTGATAGACAAGAGGAATAAAGGCATTAAATCCGCCTGTTTCATCTTGTAAATCGCGTAATCTAAGAATATGGTCTATACGGTCTTTTCTCTCTTCTACATGTCCAAAAAGCATGGTCGCATTACTCATTTTGCCTCTTTGGTGCCATTTACGATGAATATCAAGCCATTGATCAGATGTTACTTTCCCTTTGCAAATAAAGTCTCTGACCTTTTCATCAAATATTTCAGCTCCACCCCCTGGCATAGAATCTACACCATTTTCTATCATCATGTCTAATATTTCATCATAACTCAAATCATATTCACGAGCCAAAAAATCTACCTCAGCAGCAGTTAAAGCTTTGACATGTAAAGAAGGATACTGCTCTTTTATTTTGGCAAATGCACCCATATACCACTCTAAACCAGCTTCAGGATTATGTGCAGAGACAATATGTACCTCTTTTGCTCCTTTTTCAAAAGCACTCTTAGCAATATTCAAAATTTCATCATGATTCATTGTATATTGATTTGGATTTTTTCTTGTTGCAGAATAGGCACAAAATTTACAAACATCTTTACATACATTTGTTGGGTTAATATGACGATTTATATTAAAATAGCTTTTTTTACCATACATATCTTCTCTAATAGAACTTGCAAGTTCCCCTAAAGTATAGAGGTCAAGATCATAAAGTGCTTCAGCTTCTTTTTGATTGAGTCTTTGGTAGTTTTGAACTTTTTGTATAAGTTTTGTAGTATCAATGATCATTTTTATTTCCTCTTTATTTAAAATAACTTTAAAATTTAGAAATTATAGCACTCAAAGCTTGATATATATCAAATAGTATTATAGTTTATTTAGTTATATTTATAATAATTTAAAATAATATTGGAGTACGAAATGAAGAGAATTTTTTTAATATTGATTTTTGCCATTTTGGCAGTAGATGCAATAGCAGGATTTGGCGAGAGTAAAAAGTGTCAGAAATGTCATCCTATAATATATGATGAATTTTACGCATCATCACATCGTAAATCATCTATTTATACTGATCCTATACATAAAGCAGTTTGGGATAAACACCCACTTAAAAAGCAAGAGAAGTATACATGTGCTGTGTGCCATACTCCCACAGACAAAGAACTTTTGCAAAAGCTAAAAGAGGGAAAACCTGCACTTCCACAGCCTAATGATGCACAGCTTGAAGAGGGTATTTCTTGTGTCTCTTGTCATACTATTGAGAGTATAGAAGTCCATGCAAAAGCAAACAAAAATATAATGTCTACCAAACCTAAAACTCTTTTTTCTGCAAGAGAAGGGCATGAAAATGAGAAGGATGTTAAGCTAAAGGTAACAAGTAGCTTTTTTGGTATGTTTACACAAAAAAGTGGATCTCCCTATCATACAATAGACTATACTAATAAAGGTTTCTATAATGGTGATATGTGTATGGGCTGTCATTCACATAAAGAGAATGCTCATAAGTTTGAGGTTTGTACTACACAAGTAGCAGAAACAAATAGTACAAAAGGTAATTGTATTAGCTGTCATATGCCATCTGTACAAGGGACTATGAATACTATACATAAAACAGAAAAACATATTTATCATGGATTTACAGGTGCGTCAAATAGCCCTAAATTATTAGCTTCTTATGTAAAGATTGCTTTTACTCAAAATGCTAAAGGTTTTGAAGTAGATATTAAAAATGAGGCAACGCATCCACTATTTTTGCATCCTCTAAGAGTGGCTCAGTTACAAGTAACTATTGAAACTAAAGATAAAAATATTATACTTAAACCAACAACATTCAAAAGAGTAATTGGTACAAATAATAAAGCATCTATGCCTTGGCTTGCAGATAGTATAGTGAGTGATACACAAATAAAAGGAAATGAAAATCGTAAAGTAGCCTTTGATTATAAATTACAAAAGGGTGATAAAGTAGAAGTTAAAATGGGCTTTTATCTATTAAGTGAATCAGCGAGTAAAAAACTTGGTTTGGATTCTAATAAAGAGTTGTCTAAGTTTGTACTTCTTAAAAAAGAGATTTTTACAGTAGAGTAGGTGGGTTTCCCCACCAAACTATTAGGCGTAAATATCTGCTTTGTCAAATTTCTTGACAAGGAGAGTATAAAATACAGCTCTAAATTTATTTGTAACTGAAGTTCCTATTTCTTGACAAACTTCTTTGATTGCTTTGTCTAATGTTTCATCATCTAGTGTGAGAGCTAATTTTTTCTTTAAAAAATTTTCTCTTACTGTGACTAATTCATCTGTTTTTGAACAGGCTATTAATTCTGCGTTTTTATTATAAATGGATGGACCCAATCCTATAGTAACCTTAACAAGTAATTCATCATCAAGAGTAATAGTGTGTTGTGTTACAAAATCTCTATAGTGTGCTATTTTTTCATCTCTTTTGCTCATGGTAATCCTTTAAATTAAGCTACTATATTCTACCTAGATATAACTTATCTTTCATCATAATATGTTAAAATAGTTTTATAATTTAACATATAGGAATCATACAATGCAACAAGAAGAGATTGATATAGAAGCTCTCAAAACAAATAAAGATTTTTTGGCTAATCTAGTACTACTAGAAGAAGAGATGAATGAACAAAAAAGTATCCAAAAAGGGTACCAGCTTTTGGATGCACTTTTATTGGTAAGTGATGATGAAGATAAGATTAATGATATTTTTACATTTATACTCAAACAAGCATTTGATACATTAGCAGAATACCTTAGCCAACAAAAGGGCTTTGATATGAGTAAGCAAGAAGAGCTATTTACGGCAAGAGCTATTTATGAACATGCTATAGAGCGATATAGTGAAAACGATATGAAAGGGGCAAAAGAACTTTTCCAAGTTTTACATTATATGGTTGATGAGAGTAGATTAAAAGATGCTATGATGGTACATGCTATTTGTGTAATGCAAGGCAAAGATTTTGATACATTTATAGAAAAAGTAGCAGATACAGACAAATATGACCCTGAAGATCCATTAGGATATTTTTTGATGTTCTTCAAAATAGATGTAGAGAAGTTCTTGGCTGATAATAATACACTTGTAGAAAAAGCTCAAGATGAGTTGAGAGTATTAGAAGAGAGCAAATAGGCTATGAAGATCCATTTTATTGGTATTGGGGGGATAGGACTCTCCGCATTGGCAAAATTTCTTGCAAATGAGGGGCATACTATTAGTGGTTCTGATATTAAGCAAACAGAAATTACCAATGATTTAGCTATGAGTTTTGGAGCTAAGATTACTATTCCTCATCATAAAGATGCTGTAGAAGGGGTAGATAGAGTTATCTACTCTGCTGCTGTACGCAAAAATAATCCAGAGTACCAAAGAGCTGTAGAGTTGGATATAGAGTTACTCTCTCGCAAAGAAGCACTCGTTTCTATTCTTGGAGATAAAGAGGTATACGCTGTAGGTGGCGCACATGGCAAGAGTACAACTTCTGCCATACTCTCATCTATGTTACCGCATACAAATGCCTTAATTGGTGCTATATCCAAGGAGTTTGGCTCTAATGTGCGTCATGCAGATAATAACAAAGTAGTTTTTGAAGCAGATGAGAGTGATGAGAGTTTTTTGAATTCAAATCCTTACTTGGCAATTGTTACTAATGTTGAACCAGAACATATGGAATATTATGAGTATGATGAAGAACGATTTTATAATGCCTATCGTAATTTTTTATCACTAGCAAAGATACGAGTTATTAATGCAGAAGATGAATTTTTATCTACGCTAGAGCTTGATGCTGTTCGCCTCTATCCTAGTAAAGATATTAAAAATATTGAATATACTCTTAGAGATAATGAGCCATATACGCGTTTTGAACTCTTGGAATATGGGGTGTTTGAGGTATTTGGATTGGGTGAGCATATTGCACTAGATACGGCTTTAGCTATAATAGCAGGGGTAGAATTGGGTGAAGATATAGAAGATATAAGAAGAAATATTTTATCCTATCAAGGGATTAAAAAACGCTTTGATATTATACAAAATCAAGAGAATATAGTAGTTATTGATGATTATGGACACCATCCTACAGAGATAAAAGTTACTATGGATGCACTTAAAACCTATAATAAATTGCGTAATTTTACAAAACTTCAGGTTATTTGGCAACCACATAAATATAGCCGTACTATGGATAATCTTACAGGTTTTATAGAATGTTTTGAGGGCGTAGATGAATTAGTGATTTTGCCAATATGGTCAGCTGGAGAACTCGAATCAGATATAGACCTTAAAGGTGCGTTGAGTCGTTATCATTTAATTATGGCTGATAGTGTTACCAAAGAAGATAATGTTGTGAAGATTATAAAAGATGGGCATGTTATCGAAGAGTTTCATGATGGCTTGATTACCGCTTTTGGAGCAGGAGATATAACATATCAAATTCGTGGAGAGGCATAAAGCCTCTTTATTAATACAAATTTTCTAAGCGATAGAGTAGCTGTTGGTAATCTCTTTGGTGGATATAACGGCTGGTTGTATAGTAGAGGAGTGCATAGTGCATATAAGGCTTAAACTCTTCTACTGATAGAGTACTTTTATAGCTTTGCAAAAGTGCTTCTACTTTGTGATAATTTAAAAGCTCTGCTTCATAGCACCATGAGAGAGCTATTACAGCTAGGTCTAATAAAAAATCTCCCACACAGGCATCACAAAAATCAAAAACACCAGATAAGTTTCCATTAATAAATTTAGCATTATCTACAAAAAGATCTCCATGTATAATTCCATCTCCTTGAAGTTTGCATGTTATATTCTCAAAATGCTCTAAAAGAGGTTTATAATCGGTTTGTTCTATAAAATTTTTAAGTTGCTCTTGACCATAGAGTATAGGATTATTATTTGTACTATTGGTTGTCAATAAATGAAATTCTTTTAGAAAAGTTCCTATTTGTATAATTTCATCTTTGCTAGGCTCTGTAAGGCTTTTACCTTGTATTTGTTCATAGACTAGGGCTTCTTGACTATCTATAGAAAATCTTTCTATAATTTTGGCTATTTTGAGTGAGTTCATTTTACTAAGTAGTTCTATTTCATTAGTAATAGCTTCTTGTGCATTTGAATCAAAAACTTTTAATACATATTTATCTCCCAAAAGATACACACTATGGCTTACTCCATCAACAGTTGGAATAAGTGCTAATGTTTGATACTTGCTTGGAAGTTGGGATTGGTCTAATTGTATTTTTGTACCTATGGTAAATCCTTTAAAATGTTTTTTGCCTGAAGAGTATCTATTGTAATTTGTTTTTTGAGTGCATCTAAAGTATCAAACTTTTTATTGCTACGGATAAATTCTCTAAATTCTATTTCAATATTAGAAGAATTTTGTTCTATGCTTTGGTCTAATATATGTGTTTCTATTGCAAAAGAACCATCTGTAGAGAGTCTATGTCCCAAAAAGCTTATGCTGTGAAACCATCTATTATCTACCTTGGTACGCGTAGCATAGACTCCATCAAGAGGGAGTTGATACCTTTGTGTCTGGATATTAAGTGTAGCTACTAGCTCTTTTTTGCCAATACCTTGACCCTGAATAACCTTGCCCTCTAAGGAAAATGCTCGCCCCAAAAGACTATTGACTCTTTGGATATTTCCTTCTTTTAGATAGGCTTTAATAGTGCGTGAATGTACAGGTATACTATCTACACAAACCTCATCTATCACAACCACTTCTCCATCAAATAGTTTTTGAAGAAGGGCAGTATTTCCACCTTTATTTTTACCAAAATAAAAATCATACCCAATAATAATCTTTTTAAGCTCTGGAAAATCCTCTTGAAGTCTAGCAATAAATAGATCAGGAAGAAGTGATTTTAGCTTATCTAGATGATAAAAGTAGCATGGTTTATTTGTATAGAGTGATCGTTTATAGCCGGGTGTAATATAACCACCATTTCGTTCTATAACAACCACAGCATCTGCTTGGTTTATAAGAACCTGATGGGCGATATGTATTCCGTCAAAAGAGCCAATTGCAATGGATTGGATAGTGTTGCTTAGTCTCATAAGTAACCTAGTAATAATTTTTGTGCAATCTTACCATAATTTTTAATACAATTTCATAACTTATTTTATGATATAATCAAAAAAAAAGGACATTTATAATGCCAAATAAATTACGAAAAAATATACAAAGTGGTATCAATGTGGGAATAGTACTCAAAGCCGACCAATCTTCAGGATATATTACCTATGGTGTAGTGCGTGATATTCTTACCAAATCACCACAGCATCCCCATGGTATCAAGGTAAGACTTATGAGTCGTGAAGTTGGACGCGTCAAAGAGATAGTCAAATAATATGAAGCTTTATATAGATGCAGATGCTCTTCCTAACTTACTCAAACCAATTATTTTACGAACTATAGAACGATTAAAAATACAAACTATTGTAATATCTAATAAAAAAGTAACTATTGGACGATCTATGCTTGTAACTTATATTATAGTAAAACAAGGTGCAGATGAGGCAGACCATAAAATAGTAGAAATGGTACAAGAGGGAGATTTAGTAATAACAGCAGATATTCCTCTTGCAGATAGAATCATTAGCAAAGAAGCTCATGCCATTGACCATAGAGGAGAACTCTATACTAAAAATAATATAAAACAGTATTTAGCTATGCGTAATCTAATGGAAGAGATTAGAGATAGCGGAGAAATGACCAAAGGTCCCAAACCATTTTCTCAAAAAGACACCCATCAATTTGCAAACCAATTACATGCTTTTGTAACAAAATATTATTAATAAAAACTTATCAGAAAAATATAAATCTCTTATGATATACTTCTTCTAAAAAATAGGAGAAAAAATGTCTGAATTAGCAAAGTTTAGATTTATCAATAAAATAGAGGGGTATTCATTTTTGATACTGCTTTTTATAGCTATGCCACTTAAATATATGATGGGATACCCATTGGCTACAAAAGTATTTGGAATGCTTCATGGAGTACTTTTTATGCTTTTTATTTACCAGCTTATCGAAGCTAGTAAAGAAGCACCTTTTAGTATCAAAGAAGTATTTATATTCTTTGTAGCATCTTTAATACCATTTGGTACTTTTTATACAGAAAAACTGTGTAAGAAAAAAGCTCTTATTTAACAAACTGGGCAATTTTATGGATTGCCATTCCGTAGCTTGTGGAGTTGTTATATCTTGTAAGAACTCTAAAGTTTTTGGCTCCTAGCCATAACTCATCATAATTTTTACCTCGTAATCTAAGTAGTGAGGCTTTGGATTGATTAAAGTTAGATTTGGGTGTTACGCCATATTTTTTGAGTGTTTTGATGGAATATTTTTTTCTATGACCTACTTTGAGTCCTCTAAACCTTGTGCCTTTGTAGCTGGCTCGCACGGCTACTAAGCTTTGTTTATTCCATCCATTTTTGTGCATAAATTTAGCAATAATACCAATGCTATCTCCTAGACTCCATGGGTCTTTTTTGCCATTGCGGTCATAATCCATCCCAAATTTACGATAAACAGAAGGGACTTGTTGCACACTTCCCATAGCACCTGCAAAAGAGCCTTCTAGCTTGTATGGGTTAAATCCTTCTTCTCTACACATAAGAAAAAAGTGTTTTAACTCACTTTTGAAAAACTTTTGCATACGATTAGGATAAAAAGCTAGTGTAGTCAGAGAATCAAGGATACGATAATCTCCTACAAACTCATTAAACTTACTCTCTACAGCAATAAAACCTACAATATATTCTAACGGCACGCTATACTCTCTACTGGCTCGTTTGAGTGTTTTGTAATACTTTTTTTTGAACTTTTTTGCTTTAGCTAGAGAATTCTTATCAAGTACATGGGCTTCGTAGCGTTGCCAAGAGCCATTGGTTGTGCCTACTTTGTATTTCCCTGTATATCTATCAAGTGTATCACGGTCTAGTTTTGCATCTTTGAGTACTTTGGTGATGTAGCTTCTTTTGAAGTGGTGTTTTTTGACCATCGTATTAATAAATCGTTGTACATTTTTTTTGGCTAAAAAATTGTGTTTTATAGGTGGTCTATCATCATTTGCTAGAAGTAAAAGAGGGATAATAAGTAAAGTAAAGAGAAATTTTTTCATAGAGTTCCTTTGTTTTTGGTTGTGAGTGCTACAACAGCTATAGCAAATCCTCCATCATGGCTAATAGAAAGAGAGCTTTGTTCTATTTGATGTATTTTTTGGGCTTGTGCTGTGAGTTCAAAGTAGGGGGCTCCCTTATTATTCTTATATATAATAATATCACAAAATGCCAACTCTTTACCAATCCCACAGCCTAGAGCTTTGGCAATAGCCTCTTTACTTGCCCAAAGTCCTGCAAGAGATTCTATGCTTTTGGCTCGTTCTATTTCTAAAGGGGATAAAAACCTTTTTTTAAATCGTTCACCAAACTTATTAAGAGAGTTTTCTATTCTGCTAATCTGCACTATATCTGTACCTATTTTCATAGTAATAAATTCTCTTTATATAGGAGTGCCTTATTTTGTATATTCATTTTGGCATAGGCACTTGATGGAGAAGGAAGATAGACTCTTTTGATCTCTAAATAGCCAAAATTACTCTCAAAAAGCTCTTGGGCTTTGCGTCCTGTAAAAGCTATTGTATGAATGGAAGGATAGGCTTCAAGCAGGCTAGGAATATCATTAACTTCTTCATCATGAAGTTGTATATCCAAAGAGTTTTCTCTTTGGCAACTTTGTATCATATCCCATAATCCTAGATGTGTTTCTTTGAGAATCCACATCTTTTGGTCTTTGATAAGTGTTGGGTAGCCTGTAATAAGAGAGAGTATTTTCCAAAATTGGTTTTGTGGATGGGAGTAGTAGAAATTATTTTCAAAAGATTTTATACTAGGAAATGAACCTAGTATAAGTATCTTTGTATCCTTAAAGAGGATTGGTTTAAATGGATGTGCAACTTGTGTGGACATAACTACTTACAAGCCTTTTGCATATTACGAACAATTAGCACCAAGAGAGCCAAAGAGAATATTTTGTAATTTATCTCTGAACCTGTATGTGTATTCAAAAAGGCATCACTTTGTGTCATAGCTTCTCCTGCTAATTGCATATTTATAATATCAGGGACATAATATTGAGAAAAGAGTAATCCTGTAGCCATAACAAAAAATGTAGCTATTTGAGTGATTGTGTCTCTTTCAAACTTTTTATACTTATACCCCTCATATAAAAAGACAACTATAACAGTAATCGTAACCAAATAAGAGAGTTTCAAAAAGTTCTCTGTCATAATAAGCCCCTCTTGATAGTGACTTAAAACTTCTGCACCTAGCCATTGGTCTGTATGAAAAACTACGGGTGCTACTGCAATACCAGCAAATAGACCTGCTCCTAAAATACTAGTGAGCCAAATAAGATAGCCTATGGTTGCTATACGAAAATATTTATTCATTTTTTTTCCTTTTTTAATAATATTTGGAGTATACAGTTCCAAAATAAAATTTACATAAAAAAGAAGCTATTTTAACCTTTAGTTGTAGGGACTAAACTATAGTTAGTCAAAAAATTAAACTATGACTTGACAAAGTTAACTCAATGTTGTATAATACGACCAAGCATTTGAGATAACAACTTATATAAATGCTAAAAAATAGAAAAAAAGGAGATCTTTGCATGGCTGAAAAGGTAGATGAAGAGCTTTTGGTTAAAGAAGAGTCTCAAGAACAACCTATAGAAGAGATTTTAGAAAATGTGGAACTTCCAGAAGAGAAAGATCCTCTTAAAGAAGCTCAAGATGAAGCTGCTGATTGGAAAGATAAATTTTTACGATCTCACGCAGATTTTGAAAATACAAAGAAGCGTTTACATAAAGATAAGTCAACAGCAATTTCTTATGCTAATGAGAGTTTTTCCAAAGATATTCTCGCTGTTATGGATTCATTTGATCAGGCACTGCTTGCTATTGCAAAAGCAGAGGAGCAAGAGTCATCTGAAGTAATTGAGAAGATGAAAGAGGGAGTAACACTTACTTATGAACAACTCAAAAAGATTTTAGAAAAGAATTCTATTACTGAAATACCTTGTGAGGGTGAGTTTGATCCAAACCATCATCAAGTAATTATGCAAGTAGAGAGTGATGATCATGATAATGGTCATATTGTCCAAGTGATGCAAAAAGGCTATATGATAAAAGATAGAGTTCTTAGACCATCTATGGTCAGCACAAAAAAATAAAAAAACTAATTAAAAAAGGAAATATTAATGGGAAAAGTATTAGGAATTGATTTAGGTACAACAAATTCAGCTATGGCTGTATTTACAAGTGGTGAGGCAACTATTATTACAAACAAAGAGGGGAAAAATACAACTCCTTCAGTAGTAGCATATACAGACAAAGGTGAAGTACTTGTAGGTGATTCTGCAAAAAGACAAGCCGTAACAAACCCAGAAAAAACAATTTACTCTATTAAAAGAATTATGGGTCTTATGTGTGATGAAGAGAAAGCAAGTGAAGCAAAAGAGAGACTTCCTTACCATGTAATAGATAGATCTGGTGCTTGTGCTATTGAAGTAGCTGGTAAAACTTATACTCCTCAAGAAATTTCTGCAAAAATTCTTATCAAAATGAAAGAAGATGCAGAAGCATATCTTGGTGAGCCTATAGTAGATGCAGTTATTACTGTTCCTGCTTACTTTAATGATGCACAGAGAAAAGCAACAAAAGAAGCTGGTACTATTGCTGGTATGAATGTACTTAGAATTATCAATGAGCCAACTTCAGCAGCATTATCTTATGGTCTTGACAAAAAAGACGCAGAAGAGATTATTGTATATGACCTTGGTGGTGGTACATTTGATGTTACTGTACTAGAAACTGGTGATGGTGTTGTTGAAGTAATGTCAACTGGTGGTGATGCATTCTTGGGTGGTGATGATTTTGATAATAGAGTAATTGACTTTGTTGCAAATGAATTTAAATCAGAAACAGGTGTTGATATTAAAGCTGATGTTATGGCTCTTCAAAGACTAAGAGACGCATCTGAAACAGCTAAAAAAGAGTTGTCTTCTTCAACTGAAACAGAAATTAACCTTCCGTTTATTACAGCTGATGCTTCTGGACCAAAACACTTAGTAACTAAAATTACTCGTGCAAAATTTGAATCATTGATTTCTGATTTGGTAGCAAGTACTATCAAAACTATTGCTTCTGTGCTTAAAGATGCTGGTGTATCAAAAGCAAGTGTAAAAGAAATTGTTATGGTTGGTGGATCAACTCGTGTGCCATTGGTACAAGAAGAGGTCAAAAAATTCTTTGGTAAAGAGTTAAACAAATCAGTAAACCCTGATGAGGTTGTTGCTCTTGGTGCTGCTATCCAAGGTGGTGTTTTAGCTGGTGATGTAAAAGATGTACTTTTACTTGATGTTACGCCACTAAGTCTTGGTATTGAAACTCTAGGTGGAGTAACTACTAAAGTTATTGAAAAAGGGACAACTATCCCTGCGAAAAAATCACAAGTTTTTTCAACAGCAGAAGATAACCAACCAGCAGTAAGTATTCATGTACTTCAAGGTGAAAGAGAATTTGCAAAAGATAATAAATCTCTTGGTATGTTCGAACTTAGAGACCTTCCAGCAGCTCCAAGAGGTGTACCTCAGATTGAAGTAATCTTTGATATTGATGCCAATGGTATTCTTACAGTATCAGCACATGACAAAGGTACAGGAAAATCTCAGGAGATCAAAATTACTGGTTCGTCGGGGCTAAGTGATGATGAGATTGAAAAAATGGTACAAGATGCCGAAGCTCACAAAGCAGAAGACGAAGAGAGAAAAGCACTTGTAGAAGTTAAAAACCAAGCAGATGCACTTATTCACCAAACAAGAAAATCATTAACTGATCTTGGTGAAAACTTTGATGCTACAGAAAAAGCAGGAATCGAAACAGCAATTACAGATTTAGAAACTTTGCTCAAAGATGATTCAGCAACAAAAGAGCAAATAGAAGAAAAAGTAAAAGCACTTAATGACAAAAGTCATAAATTAGCAGAAGCAATTTATGCTAAAGAAAAAGGTGAAGAAGAAGGTACAGCTAAAGGTGCTAAAAAAGCAGACGATGATGATATCATTGATGCAGAAGTAGAGTAAGCTTTTTAGCTTATTCTCACTCACTTTCTAGGAAATCGTTTTTTCTTAGTTGGTGAACTAAAAGCCAAAAGATAGATATTCCA